>CAIOAQ010000228.1 GCA_903856025.1 uncultured beta proteobacterium | reverse complement strand
CTTACCCAAGTTACCCCCTACTCCCAGAGCGATTCATATGCCCGAGTGTGGCAATCACCTGATTTGATGCGTCAGAAAATTTTGAGGTTGTCCCGATCATTTTTGCCGCATGGTCGTAGTTGCGTTGGTTAATGGTCTGGGCCACCTCACCCGCACAGCGATGAAACTGTTTGTGCTCGCCAACCAGTTGGGTAAACGCCCCATTGTGGCTGTACCTAGCCGTTCCACTTGAATGAATCCATTTACCGAGTTCACATAAATCGTCACGCGAAATGTCGTGCGAATTGAGTTGCTCCTTGCGGTTGATGGCTGCTCGGAATTTCATCTTCCACTGTGCATGCGCCGAGATCACTTTGTCAAAATCAACGCCAGCAAATTCAGTTTCAACAGACGCAGACCGATGCGGACTGGGCAACAAGCGCCTGTCTTCTGATGGCATGCCTGGAGGTTTTGACCAATGTGCTGCGTTACGCCGTGTGCTGACGTTCATCACCTGATGGTCCTCACCAATGTTGAAAAAGGCAATGCTTTGTTGCAGCTGTTCAGCTTGACCCGAGAGCTCTTCGCTGGTAGCAGCCAACTCTTCTGACGCGCTGGCATTTTGTTGTGTGGCCTTGCTAAGTTGTCCCATTGCACCACCAATTTGCACCACCGAGTCGCTTTGCTCGTTGGATGCTGCGGCGATTTCTTGTACCAACTCCGATGTCTTCTGAATGCTGGGCACAATCTCGTCCAAAAGCTTGCCTGCGCGCGCTGCCGTGGTGACGCTGTTGCTTGCAAGTTCGCCAATTTCTTTGGCAGCTTCCTGACTGCGCTCAGCAAGCTTGCGGACCTCAGCGGCCACGACCGCGAAACCTTTGCCGTGCTCGCCAGCCCGTGCCGCCTCAATGGCGGCGTTCAGCGCCAACAGGTTGGTCTGGTAGGCAATATCGTCAATGATGCCGATTTTTGACGCTATCTGTTTCATAGCTACAACCGTTAGACTAACGGCGACTCCACCTTCCGAAGCCTCCTTCGTGGTTTTGGTGGCCATGCCATCGGTCACCTTGGCGTTGTCACTGTTTTGTGTGATGCTGGCACTCATCACGTCAATCTGCGCGGTAGTTTCTTCCACCGACGCAGCCTGTTCGCTGGAGGCCTGGCTCAGGGACTGGGCCGTGGCAGACACCTGATTGGCAGCACCGGTGAGCGCGTCGGCAGCCGCACGCACTTCTCCGATCACACCGGTCAGGTTGTCGCTGGATTTATTGACAGAGTCCTTGACCTTGCCGAACAGGCCCACATAGTCGTTGGTGATACGCTGTGTCAAATCGCCCTGCGCCACTGCGCCCATCACCTGCGCCACATCGTTCATGGTCGCCTCCGTGGTCGCAATAAGCTGATTCATGGAACTGCTCAATGTGGCGAAAAAACCCGTTTTGCCCTGCAGCGTCAGACGCTGTTCCAGGTCACCATTGAGGGCGGCCGCCACCACGCCAGCCAGTTCCCTCTCGGTAGCAACTTCGAGGGTTCGGTCCACCCACTCTACGACCGTACCAATGCGGTGCCCGCTTGTATCATTGACCGGACTGGCGCTCAATCCAAATGACAAACCGGCCACCTCAATTTGCGTGCTGTAAGTACCGGTCAGCTTGGCCAGCATGTCGCGTTGGTGTGGCGGATTTTTATGAAACAGGTCAATGCTCTTGCCCATCAGCGCTTGAGCATCAAACTGGGGCAACGAAGTTCGCAACCGCGATTGGTTGCGCTGCATCATCGCCGTCACGGTTTCATTCATGTAGATGATCTCGTTGTCGGCGTTGGCAATCATCACACAGGTGCTGCATTTGTCCAGTGCGTTTCGAATGCGCAGGTTTTCACCAGCGACGCGCTGTTCGTTTTCAAGCGCCAATTGCTTATCAGCCGCCGCCTGTGCCTCACGGGTCGCATTGTCAGCCAGCGCTTGTAGCGACTGGTTGGTTTGCTGCAACGAGGTGCTGAAGGTGCCGCGCAGGCCGGTATTCTGGGCACGCCGGAAATACTGGCCTTGAGAGGCGTAGTGCAACACCGTGGCCTGTTCCCGAAAACAAGCCTCCAGTTGGTCCAGCATGTCGTTGAAATCCCAGCACACGTCATGAAAAAGTCCACGATCAGGAATTTTGTGCAAACGTCGCTCAAATTTGCCCTGTGCCACGTCCTGTGCAATGGCTTGAATCTCAAGGATATAGCGTTGCTGACGCTGCAGGCTTCTATGCCAGACCACCAGACACAAAAACGCTGGTACCAGCCAGATCAAAACAAGCGCGCTCCAACCGTCTGTCCAACTCTGAAACGCTGCGCCCAGCAGCAGCACCAGCGCCATTAACCAGGTGTAGGCCATGCCTTCAGAGCGAGAGGATGAGCTGTTCATAGCTGACTCCTTTTTTTTTCAAAACCGAGATAAGCAATGCCAGCGATGCGTCGCAGGCATCTTTGGGGCCAGCGCGAAGTTCCTCTTCGAGCATGGTCTTGTAAACACCCGCCATCACCGCAATGGCCTCTGGCTTGGCTTTGCGCCGTACTGAAAAATAACCTGTAACCTTCCCCTGCGCATCCAGATCGGGCGTGACATTGGCAAACACCCAATAGAACCCCCCGTCCTTGGACATGTTTTTGACATATGCGAAGCACTCCTTTTTGGCCTCAAGTGTGTCCCATAAAAATTTGAATACGCCTCGCGGCATGTCCGGATGGCGAATGAGGTTGTGCGGTGCACCCAGGAGCTCTGATTCGGCGTAACCAGAAAATTCAATGAAGATGCGGTTGCAATAGGTGATGCGCCCTTTGAGGTCGGTCTTAGAGACGATGAAATCGTCCTCGCGCATCACACGTTCATGCTGAGTAGGCTCATTTTTATATTTCATGACATATTCCTAATAAACGACGTTCCCTGATCAATACGGTTTGAAATTACCGAAATCACCCCGACGCACAGGTGCCGCAATCAGCGGAGCACTGGTACGCCCACCGGACCAACCTGCTCGGCGCTCAGGTGGGGGCATGGCCTGGCGATCGCGCACCTGCACCTTGCCCTCTCCGGTGTTGAAAAAGGCAATGCTTTGTTGCAGTTGCTCTGCCTGACCTGAGAGTTCTTCGCTGGTGGCTGCAAGTTCTTCACTGGCACTGGCGTTTTGCTGCGTGGCCTTGCTGAGCTGGCCCATGGCTCCGCCAATTTGCACCACCGAGTCGCTTTGTTCGTTGCTGGCGGCGGCAATTTCTTGTACCAGCTCGCTGGTCTTCTGGATGCTGGGCACGATTTCATCGAGCAGTTTGCCTGCACGCTCTGCTGTGGTGACGCTGTTGCCTGCCAATTCGCCAATTTCTTTGGCAGCTTCTTGGCTGCGCTCCGCCAACTTGCGCACTTCAGCGGCCACCACCGCAAAGCCTTTGCCGTGTTCGCCGGCTCTGGCCGCTTCAATGGCAGCATTCAAGGCCAGCAGGTTGGTCTGGTAGGCAATGTCGTCGACGATGCCAATCTTGGACGCTATTTGTTTCATAGCTGCAACCGTCTGACTGACCGCGACTCCGCCCTCAGAAGCTTCTCTATTGGCTTTGCTGGCCATGCCATCCGTGACCTTGGCGTTGTCGCTGTTATGCGTAATCGACTCGCTCATCACGTCAATCTGACGGGTAGTCTCCCCCACGCTAACCGCCTGTTCGCTGGCGGCTTGTGACAAATTTTGCGCGGTCATGCTGACCTGATTAGCCGCACCGGTGAGAGAGTTTGCCGCTGCACGCACTTCGCCCATCACCCGAGTCAAATTTTCAGCCGTCGCATTGGCGCTGTCTTTGACCCGACCAAATATGCCCTGGTAATCGCGGGTGATGCGGTGGGTTAAATCCCCTTGGGACAAGGCGTCGAGCGCCTTGGCGGTGTCGGTAATCGCACCTTCGCTGGTGTCGATAAGTTGGTTCATGGCCGCAGACAGCGTTGCAAAAAAGCCACTTTTGCCTTCAAACCCCAGACGCGCACCGAACTCACCCTCTGCAGCAGCTTGCACGATGCTGGCCACTTCACTCTCTATTGCTACTTCCTGGGTTCGGTCAGCCCATTCCACAATGGTGCTCACACGACCACCATCCGCATCCAAAATAGGGCTGGCCATCAGACTGAAATGCAGCTGTCCGACCTGTATTTGGGTTCGATAGGTGCCAGTCAGGTTGGACAACAGCCGCTGCTGGTGCCCTGGGTTTTTATGAAACAAGTCAATATTTCGCCCAATGAGATGGCTGGCGTCAAACTGTGGCAAGGTTTTCCGCAACTCGGCCTCGTTGCGTTGCATCATGCTGGTGACCGTCTCATTCATGTACAAAATGTCGTTTTTAGCGTCAGCAATCATGACGTTGGTGGTGCATTTATTCAACGCATTGCGAATGCGCAGGTTGGTACGAGCCGCAAATGCAGCCTCTTGCAAAGACTGTTGCACCTGGTCAACGGCTTGGCTGATACAGGCCTTTTGCCCCGGCAAACGTGGCATGACCACATCCAACTGACCGTTGGAATAACTGGTTACCACCTCCACCACTTTGTTGGTGTCAGCAATGTGCAGACGCACCAGGTCGTTGATGGATTGCCCCATAGACTGGTAAGAACCGACCAGTTGCTGCACCGGCATGACATGATCAAGCATGCCGAGGGCGTGCTGTTGTGCCATGTCTTGCTGCGCCGCTTCAAATGCCACCAATGTGGCCTGCATGTCGCCCATTGAGCGCAGCAACTGACCGGTTTCATCCAGCGCGCCGCTGGAGGCATCGTTGTCAAGCCGGCCAGCCGCCACCGCACGTGCCACCGCCACAGCGCGATACAGCGGGCGCGTAATGCTTCGGGTAATGGCGAAGGCAATAAAGCCACTGATGGCAATCACCGCCAACATCACCGCGACAGCCTGGCCGAGAATAGCCAGAAATGCGGTTCGCAGATCGTCCATGTACAAGCCAGAACCAATCACCCAGCCCCAGGGTTTAAAGCCACTGACATAGGAAACTTTTTCGACAGGCTGATCCAGACCGGGTTTGGGCCACAAGTAGCTCAGATAGCCAGCACCATGCTGACTGACAATGTCCACAAATTCCAGAAAAATCGCGTTTCCTTTGGGATCCTTGAAAGTATCAAGTTTCTTGCCGTTTAATTCTGGCTTGAATGGGTGCATCACCATCACCGGATTCATGTCGTTGATCCAGAAATATTCTTTACCCGCGTAACGGGCATCGTTAAGCGCCTTGGTGGCCAGGGCCTGCGCCAGCGTATGAGTCAATTGGCCAGATTTTTCCTGTTGATAAAACCCATCAACAATTGACACGGCAATTTCGACACTTTGTTTGATGGCGACTTTGCGGCCGTCATAAGTCGATTGGTACTGCTGCCAAAGCAGGTAGGATGCCAGTGCCACCAGCACCAATCCACTGAAACTAGCAAATACAGTTAACTTGAGCTTGATGGATAAATTGGCAAACCAGGAGGAAACTGTTTTCATGAGCAGGGGTTTCTCGAATTACCAAAATTAGCGGTGTTGTGCGCACATCAACACGGTTGCCCGGCCTCAGCCAGAGCCACCATGTCGTCGATATTGAGCGCACGCTCGGGCTCCAGAATCACAATGAACTCTGAGCCCACCTTACCCAGCCCATGAATGAATTCGCGTTGAATGGTGGTGCCAAACTGGGGTGGCGGCTCAATGTGGGATAGAGGTATGTCGATCACCTCGCTGACCGCATCCACCATCAAACCCAGCTGAACCTTGTCGCCCTCTGGCCCCACATCAAAAATGATGATGCAGGTCTTCTTACCCACTTGGGCCGGCGCACGGCCGAAACGGGACTGCAGGTCAATCACTGGCACCACCGCACCACGCAAGTTGATGATGCCACGCACAAATTCCGGCATCAGCGGCACCACCGTCATGGCTCCGTGCTGAATGATCTCGCGCACGCTGCGAATGTCCATGGCAAACACTTCATCGCCAAGACTGAACGTGAGGTATTGCAAAGCATCTTCGTGCGCTGTGCGTTGTTCACCTGGCAGCAAACTCGACGCAGCGGTCATGGCGTGGTGATGGGACATGGTGAAGTTCTCAGTACGGCTTGAAATTGCCGGAATCACCCCGACGCACGGGTGCCGCAATCAGCGGGGCACTGGTACGCCCACCGGACCAACCTGCGCGGCGCTCAGGTGTGGGCAAGGCATGGCGGTCACGCACCTGCACTTTGCCCTCGCCGGTGTTGAAAAAGGCAAGGCTTTGTTGCAGTTGCTCTGCCTGACCTGAGAGTTCTTCACTGGTGGCTGCAAGTTCTTCACTGGCACTGGCGTTTTGCTGCGTGGCCTTGCTGAGCTGGCCCATGGCTCCGCCAATTTGCACCACCGAGTCGCTT
>CAIOAQ010000227.1 GCA_903856025.1 uncultured beta proteobacterium | reverse complement strand
GTGGCCGGACGGTCAGTTTTGACGGCAACAGTCCCCATGGCTCAACCTTGTGTCCTCAGGGAAAGGGGTTCGAGGCAGTATGATTTGTGATCGACAGGGCACGTTCAGAGGCCCGGCACATCAAATCCCACTGGAGACATACGCATGCAAAGACGACATCTGATTGCTGGTGGCCTGGCTGCTGCCGCACTTCCTGGCTGGACCTTGGCCCAGGCCCTGGAAAAGCCCAAGCTCACCATCGCTGTGGGCGGGAAGAACCTGTTGTATTACCTGCCGCTGACGATTGCCGAGCAGCTGGGCTACTTCAAGGCCGAGGGGCTGGATGTGACGATTGTGGACTTTGCTGGCGGCTCCAAGGCCTTGCAGGCCGTCGTGGGCGGCAGCGCAGATGTGGTGTCCGGTGCGTTCGAGCACACCATCAACATGCAGTTCAAGGGGCAGAAGATGCGCGCCTTCGTGTTGCAGGGGGCGGCTCCACAGATCGTGCTGGGCATCAACCCCAAGACCATGCCCAACTACAAGGGCTTTGCGGACCTGAAAGGGAAAAAAATTGGCGTGTCGGCTCCAGGCAGCTCCACCAATGTCATGGTCAATTTCATTCTGGCCAAAGTCGGATTGAAGCCCACCGATGTCAGCATCATTGGCGTGGGCACCGGTAACGGCGCAGTCGCCGCCATGCATTCCGGCCAGATTGACGCAATGAGTAACCTGGACCCGGTGATCACGCTGCTGCAGCGCTCAGGTGACCTGAAAGTGGTTTCAGACACCCGCCAGCTGGCCGAATCTGACAAGGTGTTTGGCGGCCCCATGCCTGCGGGCTGCCTGTACGCACCGCAAACCTTCCTTGACAAGCACCCGGCCACGACGCAAGCCCTGACCAACGCCATGGTGCGGGCTTTGAAGTGGATTCAGGGCGCGGGCGCGGCAGACATCATCAAGGCCGTTCCTGAGAGCTATTTGTTGGGGGACCGTGCGGTCTACATTGACGCTTTCCTGGCGGCCAAAGGCGCTTTGTCACCCAACGGCATGATTCCTGACAATGGCCCGCAAACGGCCTTCAAGGCACTGGCGAGTGTGGATGACAAGCTCGCCGCTGCCAAACTGGATTTGATGGCGATTTACACCAACGATTTTGTCAAAAAGGCCAATGCCAAGTACCCCAAGGGCTGACATGACGGCGGCACTTGATTTGCAGGACGTGGCCTGCACTTTCGTCAGCAAGGACCAACCCGGTCAGCGTTACACCGCCGTGCAGCACGTGAATCTGACGGTGGGGGCTGGCGAATTTGTCAGCGTGGTCGGGCCCACAGGATGTGGCAAAAGCACGTTGTTAAACGTGGCGGCTGGCCTGTTGACCCCCAGTACCGGCTCCGTTCGCGTTTTTGGGCAAGCTTTGCAAGGCATCAACCAGCGCGCCGGGTACATGTTTCAAGCCGACAGCCTGATGCCCTGGCGCACCGCATTGGCCAATGTATCGGCAGGGCTGCAATTTCATGGTGTGCCTGATGACCAGGCGGCCGCACAAGCCCATGAGTGGTTGCGTCGTGTGGGCTTGGGGGGCTTTGTCGACCGCTATCCGCATCAAATGAGCGGCGGCATGCGCAAACGGGTGAGTCTGGCGCAAACCCTGGTGCTGGACCCGGACATCATCCTGATGGATGAGCCGTTTTCGGCGCTGGACATTCAGACCCGGCAGCTGATGGAAAACGAGTTGCTGGACATTTGGCAAGCCAAAAAGAAGGCCGTGCTGTTCATTACCCATGACCTGGACGAGGCCATTGCCATGAGCGACCGCGTGGTGGTGATGAGTGCCGGACCCGGCAGCCACCCGATGGGCGACTTCACCATTGACATGGAACGCCCGCGTGACGTGGCCGAAATCAAAACGACGCCGAAATTTCTTGAGCTTCACGCTGCCATCTGGGCGGTGCTGCGCGAGGAGGTGCTCAAGGGGTATCAACAACAATTGAAAGCAGCCTGATGCTATGTGGACCCTGATCAAGCCAAGAGATGGTGTTTTGTGGTTGTGGCAAGCGGGATTGCTGGCGGCCTTGCTGGCGTTCTGGCACCTGATGACCGCACCGGGCTTGATGTCGCCCTTTATGTTTGACAACGATACGCAGGCGGCGTTTTTCTTTGGTGAGCCGCTCAAGGTGGCAGTCCGTGTGTGGGCATGGTTTGTGACCGATGCGGACATTTACCAGCATCTGGGCGTGACGCTGGCAGAAACGTTGATGGCTTTTGTGGTCGGTGCCGGTTTGGGTTTGGGTGGCGGACTGTGGTTGGCATTGGCACCCATGGCCAGTGCCATAGCGGAGCCCTACATCAAGGCCATGAACGCGATGCCACGCATCATTCTGGCCCCGATTTTTTCCGTGTGGTTCGGTTTGGGCATGGGCTCGAAAGTGGCGCTGGGCGTGACCTTGGTGTTTTTCATCGTGTTTTTCAATGTGTACCAGGGTGTCAAAGAAGTCAGCCCGGTGGTGTTGGCCAATGCACGCATGCTGGGGGCCGATGCGCGCCAGCTGCTGCGCCATGTGTACCTGCCCAGTGCCACCAGTTGGGTGTTCTCAAGCTTGCACACCAGTGTGGGCTTGGCTTTTGTGGGCGCAGTCGTGGGGGAGTACCTGGGTTCCAGCCAAGGTGTTGGTTATTTGATTTTGCAGGCGGAGGGCAGCTTTGACATCAACACCGTGATGGCAGGCATTGTGGTGCTCACTCTCTTTGCGCTGGTGCTTGACAGCCTGGTGGGTCGGGTAGAAAAAAGGCTGATGAAGTGGCAGCCCAAGTCCGGTGAGACGGAAAAACTTTGAAGCGCCGCCCTACGTTCATGGCACTTAACCCGCGACATGCGCCCCTGCTGATGTGGGGGTTGCTGGGGCTTGCCATCAGTCTGACTGGGTGTGGCAATACGCCACCGGCGGTGCCGCTGGTGACCGAGCCGGTGCATGTGGAAACGACCTTGGGACGATTGACACCCGAGCAGGCCAACGATGTCACGTTGGCCGCGTTGGGCTTGGTGGGGACGCCTTACCGATATGGCGGAAACACGCCCGCAGGTGGTTTTGATTGCAGCGGCCTGATCGGTTACGTGTACCAAAGTCGGGCGTACATCAAGGCACCGCGCACCACCGCCGAACTGGGATTTTGGGGTACGGCGCTGTCACAGGAGGAGTTGAGAAGCGGTGATCTGGTGCTGTTTGGCACGGCTACCCTGCCCAACCATGCGGGCATTTACGTGGGCGAAGGTCGTTTTGTGCACGCACCGTCGGCGGGCGGCACGGTGCGCTTGGAGCGGCTTGATGCTCGCCACTGGCTGGCGCAGCGGCCGCGATTCAGAAGGCCCTGAGCTCGGCTGGCTAAACGTAGGCAGCCGCTGCAATGACTTGCGCCACTGCTGCAGTGAGTTTTTTGGCGTAGGGCACATGCAAAAACTCATTCGGACCATGGGCGTTGCTTTTGGGCCCCAGCACGCCGCACACCATCATTTGCGCCTTGGGGAAACCGGTTGAGAGCATGTTCATCAATGGGATGGTGCCGCCCTGGCCGATGTAGCCGCAAGGCGCACCAAAGTAGTCTTGCGAAGCCTGGTTGAGCGCCTGCTCAAACCACGTTGCCGTGCTGGGGGCATTCCAGCCGGTAGCCCCGCCGTCGCTCGCAAAGGTCACTTTGGCCTGGTAAGGGGCGTTGTCTTCCAGCAGGGTTTTGAGCTCTGCAACCGCTGTGGCGGCATCAATCAGCGGAGGCAGACGCAGGCTGAGTTTGAACGCCGTGTACGGGCGCAGCACATTGCCCGCGTTTTGTAAGGTAGGCAGACCCTCTGCGCCGGTGACGCTCAGCGTCGGTGTCCAGGTGCGTGCCAACAGCGCTTTCAGAGGATCGGTGGTGGTGGGCAGCATGGGTTGCCCGGCGCTGCCGCCGCAATCGGCGTGTGCCCAGGGGAACCGCTTGTACAGCTCATTTCCAAGAATGGCGGCGGTGGCTTGGGCTTGCGCTAGCCGGTCCGCAGGCACCTGGCAATGAAAGCTGGCAGGCAACAGACGGCCACTTGCGCTGTCTTCTAGCCGGTCCAGCAGGTGGCGCAGGATGCGAAAGCTCGATGGAACCAGACCGCTGGCGTCGCCCGAGTGAACCCCCTCGGTCAATACCTCGACCTTGAGCGTGCCGCTGGCCATGCCGCGCAGGCTGTTGGTGAGCCACAACTGGTCGTAATTGCCTGCGCCGGAGTCCAGGCAAATAACCAGACCGACATCACCCAGGCGTGTGCGCAGTGTGTCGATGTAGGCGAGTAAGTCACCAGAACCGCTTTCTTCGCAGGTTTCTACCAGACCGACGATACGGGGGTGTGCTGCGCCCTGGGTTTTGAGTGCCTGGATGGCGGTGATGGCCGCGTAAATGGCGTAACCGTCATCGGCACCACCGCGACCGTACAGCTTGCCGTCTTCGTATTTGGGAGTCCACGGCCCCAGGTCGGCACGCCAGCCGGTAAATTCAGGTTGTTTGTCCAGGTGCCCGTACATCATGACCGTTTGGCTGCTAGCCCTTGTCGAATCTTGATCTGATGCTATGTTTGTTGAAGTTCCTGAGGATGCGGGCACTTCAAAAAACAGCACCGGGGTGCGACCTGGCAGGCGAATGATTTCCAGTGACAGGCCTGCTACCCTTTGTGCCTGCACCCAGTCATAGGCGTTTTGCACCACGGTGTCGATCAGGCCATGCTGCGCCCAGTCGGGATCAAACATGGGGGATTTGGCAGGGATCGCGATGTAGTCAGAGAGTTGTTTGACCAGATCGTTGTCCCAGGCCTGGCTGACCTGGCCAAGAGTCTGCTGGGTGTTGAGGAGCGAGGTGGGCAGGCGTGCGTTCATGTCGAAAGTCCTGAAAAATATTAGGTACGTGTGTGGCCGATGGCCTGAAATTTGTTTTGTCCGACGCGCGCGGCAGGTGCGCGGGCCGCCAGCCGTGGCGTGGGGGCCGATCTGTGCGACGGCAATTGCCGCATGGGCTGGCCGTGCGATCCGGTGGGGGTCAGGCGAAACACCGACACCGCCTCTTCCAGCCGCTGTGCTTGCTCGCGCAGGCTCTGGGCGGCGGCGGCAGACTGTTCAACCAGTGCGGCGTTTTGCTGGGTCATCTGGTCAAGCTCGCCCACCGCCTGGTTGACGTTGCGAATGCCGGTGGATTGTTCGGCAGCGGCCGAGCTGATTTCGCCAATGATGTCGCTCACCCTGCGCACCGAGCTGACGATCTCTGTCATGGTGGCACCGGCGTTTGCGACCAGCTTCGAGCCAGCTTCGACCCGGCTGACCGATGCCTGAATGAGTGCTTTGATCTCGCGTGCGGCTTCTGCGCTGCGCCCTGCCAGGGAGCGAACCTCACTGGCCACCACCGCAAAACCACGGCCTTGTTCACCCGCGCGAGCCGCTTCTACTGCAGCGTTCAGGGCCAGAATGTTGGTTTGGAAAGCAATGCCATCAATCACCTGGATGATGTCTGCGATCTTGCGTGAACTCAGGTTGATGTCGTTCATGGTGGTGACCACCTCGCCCACCACCACACCACCGCGGGCGGCCACCTCTGCAGCCGTGGCGGCCAACTGGTTGGCCTGACGCGCCGAGTCGGCTGAATGCTGGACGGTGCCCGTCAGTTGCGCCATGCTGGAAGCCGTGCTTTGCAGGTTGCTGGCGGTTTGTTCGGTGCGGTTGCTCAGGTCCTGGTTGCCACTGGCGATTTCGGCGCTGGCGGTACCAATGCTCTCGGCGGCCTGGCGTACTTGTTGCAAGGCTTGCAAATAGCGTGCACGCATGGATTCGGTTTCGCTTACCAATGCGCCGATTTCATCGCGCCGATCGGAATGAAAGGCTTGCGTCAAATCGCCTTGCGCCACCGAAGTCACCGCGGCGGTCAGTTCGTCCAGGGGCTGGCTGACGGCGCGTCGCACCAGCGCATACAAACCCACGCCCAACAGCACCGCAGTGCCTGCCAGCAAGGTCCCAATGATGCTCATGTTGATCCAGAACTGGGCCATGGCCTCGGATTCGCTCACTTCGGCCACCACCCATTGCTGGCTGTCGGCTACCTGACGCGCAATGGCCCAGCGTTGACCTGTGGCGCCATTCAGCAACGGCAAGGCGTTTGAGACATAAGCTTCACGTCGCCCGATAAGTGACACCAAAAACTCAGCTGCTTTGGCGTCAACCTCCAGCACCTTTTTGCCTTTGTCTTTGGCGTGCACCACAAAGCGTGCGTCTGAGGGCTCTCCCGTGCTGGCAACCATGTAGGTGCCGCCGGACTCAAAGAAGCGCGTGTCGTTGATTTGTTTCTCAAGCGTGGCTTGTTGCAAGGTGATGTCTTGACCGATGAAGAAAATACCTACCACCTGGCCAGCGGCATCTTTGATCGGGTCGTAATGGGTCATGTAGGTTTTGCCAAACAAAACCGCTGGTCCTGTGTAGGTTTTTCCCGCAACTACCAACGGAAAAGCCGGGTGATTGTGGTCAAGCATGGTGCCCAGCGCGCGTTCCCCATCCTCTTTTTTGAGCGATGTCGTCACCCGCACAAAATCGTCGCCTTTGCGTGCAAAGACGGTGGCGACGCCGCCGGTGTCGCGGTTGAATTTGTCTACGTTGTTGAAGTCACCATTGATGGGCACACCAAAGCTGAGCACTTCACCCGTGTCTTTGTTGTAAGTGGGCGCGGGGTCGAATTCTTTGCGGAATTTGAGGTAGTTGTCCGCGGTCATTTGTCGGTTGGTGCGCTCTGTGGCATCTGCGATGCCGACAATGCCTTGCAGGCGTTCTTCGACAGAACTGACCATCAACCCGTGCACGCTGCGCCATTCGATGAAGCCGATGGCGACGGCCACCACCATCAGAACCAGTGCCAGCCCTGCCAGCGACAGCAGGGACAAGCGCCTCGCCACAGATTGATTTTTTGCTTTTGACAAAGTCATGTGTTGCTCCAGATAACCTCAGATGGCACGCGTCAAATAGATGCCGATGGGGTGGTCGATTATGTGCCCAGAGTTTTGCCTTCAAACGTTTGTGCGCAGATAGGGGACACGCCAAACCAAACCTTTGGAGGTGCCGCCAGGCTGCACCCCCAGCCTGGGGCGGTACTCGCAGCCAACCCAGCCGGTGGTGCATTGAGCAGCCCTTGCTGCAATCTGTTAGATTTTTCATATGAAAATCG
>CAIOAQ010000226.1 GCA_903856025.1 uncultured beta proteobacterium | reverse complement strand
TTTTCCAGGTTGATGATGTGAATTTTGTTGCGATGGCCAAAAATAAAGGGGGCCATCTTGGGATTCCAGAAACGCGTTTGGTGTCCAAAGTGAACACCGGCTTCCAGCATTTCGCGCATAGTAACTGCCATAAATAACTCCAAAGGTTAGGTCTAAAATCCAGCTTGTTTTGCCAATCCACCCCTGATTTCCGGGGTATCGCAGCAACACCTTGAAAAAGCTGGTTTGCAAATAAACTCGACAAATAAGCAGATATTGCAGCTTGCCAAGCCAGTCGAGTATAGCATCAGGCGCCTAAAACCTTAAAGGATTTGGCACCTTCTTGCCGTGCCGCATCGATTCGTGATAATGAAAAGACTGAGTCATGAAAAATTTTAGTCGCCAGGATACCGACAGCAGTGATTGAAAGACAATCCAATCCATGTCACCAGATCTGTCACAGAAATTGACCAATGCCGTTGACGGCATGCCTGCGTTTCCCAAAAGCGTGCAACACATTTTGGAACTCACACGTAACGTCAATTGCACACCGAAAGATCTGGTGCAAGTCATAGACAAAGACCCTGTGATCACAGTCAAAATCCTGAGAGTGGTGAATTCAGCCTTTTACAGCTTACCCAAACAAATCACCTCCATCAACCATGCTGTGGTTTACCTGGGTTTCAACACCATCAAAAACCTGGCATTGACCATCGCCGCTGTGGGCATCCTACCTCAGCACAATGCGGCTAATTTCGATGTGAGCCAATACCTTCTTCACTCATTGTCCACCGCCGTAATCGCCAAAAAATTGGCCATCCAGCTCGATGATGCCGACCCCATGGATTGTTTCATTGGCGGCCTGCTGCATGACTTTGGCAAGGTCGTCTGTGCCCAGTTCATGCCTCTTGAATTCAAGGCGGCTTTGGAGCACAGTCAAATCAATCAAACCTCCTTGCACTTGGCATTGCGAACAACACTTGGTGCAGACCATGCCGTGATTGGTTCCATGTTGGTTGAAAAATGGCGCTTCGCACCGGAATTGGTCAATGCCATTGCACGCCAATATGACACCCAAGAGGAAAAATCAGAGTTGTTTTCGTGTGTCTTTACAGCCAACCAAATCAGCAAAAAACTGTGCTTCGGTTCTGGCGGCAATCCCATGATCTACGAACTTACTACTCAAGTTGAAGAGGTTATGGGCGGAACACTTGACCAGATCATCTCCAAAGCAGATGATCTGAATGCTTCGTTTGAAGAAGCCAAATTGTTTGCAAATATTTAGAGAGCCATCATGAAAGTTAAATTTTGGGGTGTGCGTGGCTCGATTGCATCACCCGGCCCGAGCACCGTTCGTTACGGTGGCAACACCACCTGCATCGAAGTTCGCACCGATCGCAATGAGCTCATCATCATTGATGCAGGAACAGGAATTTTCCCACTTTCGCAATCACTTTTGAGCGAATTGCCCGTCACAGCCAATGTACTGATCAGCCATTCCCACTGGGACCACATTCAGGGTTTACCATTTTTTGTACCCAATTTCATTCCCGGCAACGTCCTGCGTTTACATGGGGCGTTCGATCCCGTTTCCGGCAAGGGAGTAGAGCAAGTGATGGCGGTGCAATTGCAGTACAGCTACTTCCCGGTACGGGAGGCAGAAATGAAAGCACAGATCGAATATGTGACCTTGGTTCCCGAACAAAGCATCCGGATCGGGTCTGCCATCGTTACTCCGTTTCTGATGAACCACCCTGTTGTTGATTTTGGCTACCGCATAGAGGCAGATGGCAAATCGGTCTTTTTTACCGGCGATCATGAGCCCTCGCAAAACATTTACGAACCTCACGATCCCGATTTTGCAGAGTACCAAAGCTTCATCGACGAAAAATCCGCCAATATCCTTCGCGCCATGGACAAGGTAGATGTACTTATTGCAGATTGTTCTTACACGTCGGCAGAATACTTGGCCAAGAAGGGATGGGGACACGGAACTTTCGACAGCAGCATCAACTACGCCAAAAAAGCCGGCGCCAAAATGCTGTATTGCACCCACCATGAACCTACACGCAGCGATGATGCCCTGGAAGCCGTGTTTGCCAAGGTGCTGCAAGAACACCCCCATCAACCGGGAGATCCACAATACCGTCTTGCCCGTGAAGGCGAAAGCTACGAGTTCTGAACGTGCAACGCATTCACCCTGGCCAAACCAACGCCCTGCACAACGTTTTGGTCACGCGCCAGATTGAAACGCTGGCGCAAATTGGTTTACCACCACACGCATTGATGCAACGTGCTGGATTGGCAGTTGCAAAGCTCGCACTTGCCATTGCACCCCATGCACAGCGCATCTGGGTCGCCTGTGGACCAGGCAACAACGGTGGTGATGGGCTGGAAGCGGCCATGCACTTACAGCAGTGGGGGAAAGAACCTATCGTCACCTGGCTGGGAACGCCCGAACGGGCTCCGCCAGATACCTTTGCGTCCTTCCAGCGCGCCGTCCAAGCCGGCGTTAACTTCAGCAAATTATCGCCCACTGAAGCGGATTTGGTCATCGACGCCCTGCTCGGACTTGGCAGCGCACTGCGCGAGCCCCAGGACGACATGGCCAGATGGATCCAGCAAATCAATCTTTTTAATGCCCCGGTTCTTGCAGTAGACCTGGCCAGTGGACTCCATGCCAACACGGGCACGACCACACAATTGCACGTAAAAGCCACCCACACGCTCAGCCTGCTCACACTGAAACCAGGACTTTTCACCGCTCAGGGACGCGATGCCAGTGGCATAGTTTGGTTCGACGACCTGCAGGTCGAGGCGGCAACCGTACAGACTGTTGCACCAAGCGCCGTGCTGGTTTCACAACCATTGCACTCTTCCAGAACGCATGCCAGCCACAAAGGCAGCTATGGCGATGTCGCCGTGGTGGGCGGTGCACCGGGCATGACCGGAGCTGCGCTGCTGGCGGCTACTGCCGCCTTACATTCCGGAGCTGGGCGGGTGTTTGTTGCTCTGCTCGACGGTGGCGGTCAGCAGGTGAATACTGTCCAGCCAGAACTCATGTTCAGGACCATAGACACCCTAGACTTCCATGCCATGACGGTGGTGTGTGGCTGCGGTGGGGGCACCACCATCCACCCGATACTTCATAAGCTTATTACATCTTTATCCCCCATTGTTATTGACGCAGATGCTTTGAATTCAATAGCAACTGACGCGTCGCTTCAAACACTTTTAACGTGTCGCGCAGACCACGGAGCGGTCACTGTGTTAACACCTCACCCACTGGAAGCTGCCCGGCTTTTGGACTGCAGCGCCGCGCAAGTGCAGCAAGACAGATTGGCGGCAGCAGATGCATTGATGCAGCGATTCAAATGCATCGTCGTGCTCAAAGGATCAGGCACGGTGATTGCAGGCCCTGGTCAGACTCCTGCGATAAACCCGACAGGCAATGCTCGACTTGCCACCGCCGGCACCGGTGATGTACTGGCGGGCATGGTGGGGGCAAAGTTGTCAGCGGGTATGCGCGCATTTCAAGCTGCTTGTGAGGCCGTTTACCTGCATGGCCAGATCGCCGATCAATGGCCTAACGCCTCGCCACTGACGGCCTCCAGACTAGCGTTGCAAATTTCGTGACTGAAAGCACTATTTAAATAGTAGCTGCTTAGGCACATTTAACGGGGGCTATAGCTGAATTTGCTATATGTTTTCAACCCCGACCACAAAATGGCATTTGTGTCGCCATCACGGTGTGAAACATCACATTGGCCTGCAAAGGCAGATTGGCCATGTACACAACAGATTGCCCAACGATATGGACATCCATCGTTGGCTCGACCGCCACACCGCCGTTGGCTTGCAAGATACCAGTGCGCATGCGCTGGGTCATGTCCGTCGCAGCATTGCCAATGTCGATCTGACCCACCGCAATATCGTACTTTCGACCGTCCAATGAGGCCGTTTTGGTCAACCCAGTGACCGCGTGTTTGGTCGACGTGTAGGCAATTGAATTCGGCCGTGGCGTGGTGGCGGAAATTGAACCGTTGTTGATGATTCGTCCACCCCTGGGATCTTGAGACTTCATCACCCGAAAGGCTTGGCGCATGCACAGGAACATACCCGTCAGATTGACATCCACCACACCTTGCCATTGTGCAAGCGTCAGATCTTCCAGCAACACACCGGGTGGCGCACTCGTCCCCGCATTGTTGAACAGCAAGTCCAAACGGCCATACTTTTGTATCACTGCATCAAACAAAGCAACTACGGAGGCTTCCTGAGTCACATCGGCGGCCGTCGCCAACGCACGCTCTGGTGTGCCAGACAAAGCCACCACCTCCAGCAATGGTTGCACCCTTCGCCCCGCCAGCACCACATGCCAACCGTCCGACAACAGTGCCAGCGCAGTCGCTTTACCGATTCCAGAGCCAGCACCTGTGACCAGGGCAACTTTGATGATATTCGTCATGACATTGAGGCGAGTTGCGGCGTTGTTCTATCAACCGCGACGACGTGGTTTACGGGATTTATCTTTCGCGAGCGCAGCAACTTTGGCACTGGTCGGGCGTTTGGCAGTACTTGCACGAGGCGAAGGCTCTGTGGTTTTACGGCTGCGTCGCCGATTGCCCGCCACGATGGCCTCGTCACCAAACGCCTGCCGATCGCCTGCATCCCGCGGTAACTCTCGGTCTTTGTTAGGGCGGGCAAGCAATCCATCCCCCTCCGGTAGCAGGCGAAAATCGATGCGACGCCCATCCAGATCCACCCGACTGACCTGCACCCGGACCCGAGTGCCCAAGGCATAGCGCATGCCGGTACGCTCACCACGCAGTTCTTGGCGCGCTTCGTCAAACCGGTAGTACTCACCGCCCAATTCGGTGATGTGAACCAAGCCTTCCACATACATGGCGTCCAGCGTGACAAATATTCCGAAGCTGGTAACTGCACTGACCACGCCAGCATATTCCTCCCCCAGGTGCTCACGCATGTACTTGCATTTGAGCCAGGCTTCCACGTCACGACTGGCTTCGTCTGCACGGCGTTCATTGGCACTGCAATGAAGTCCAGCCGCTTGCCAAGCCTGCATATCGACACTGAGTTTGCGGGGTTTTTGGCCCGGTTCTGCCACTCGCGTTGCAAGATTTTTTTCCAGCCGTTTTGACAATTTTGCATGCGCTTCGCCCGGAGTTGGCAAGGTGGGCAACTGGTACTTGGACTTGGCCAGAATCGCCTTGATGACGCGGTGCACCAGCAAATCGGGGTAGCGACGAATCGGACTGGTGAAATGGGTGTAGGCTTCAAACGCCAGACCGAAATGACCGCTGTTGATCGGTGTGTAAATGGCCTGTTGCATCGACCGCAACAACATGGTCTGAATTTGCTGGGCATCTGGCCTGTCCTTGGTGGCCTTTGCAATGGCTTGAAATTCGGCTGGCGAGGGGTCGTCACTGATGCTCAAACCCACACCGGAAATTTTCAGGAAATTGCGCAGAATTTCTTTTTTCTCTGGCGTCGGACCTTCATGCACCCGAAAGAGCCCCACGTGCTTGCTCTGCGAGATGAAATCTGCGCTGCACACGTTGGCGGCCAACATGGCTTCCTCAATTAACTTGTGTGCATCGTTGCGGGTACGCGGCACAATTTTTTCGATATGACCCGCTTCATCACAAACGATCTGTGTTTCCACCGTTTCAAAATCCACTGCACCTCGGCGCTCACGGGACTTGAGCAGTGCACGGTATACGTCGTGCAGATTCACCAAATCAGTGATACGGTCTTTACGTTTGGCAGCTTCCGGCCCACGCGTGTTGGCCAATATGGCGGCCACTTCGGTGTAGGTGAAACGCGCATGGCTCCACATCACGGCCGGGTAAAACTGGTACGCAGATACCTCGCCGTCTTCGGTGACCATCATGTCACACACCATGCACAGGCGTTCAACCTCCGGATTGAGCGAACACAAGCCATTTGACAATTTTTCAGGCAACATGGGAATCACCCGACGTGGAAAGTACACGCTGGTGGCGCGTTCATAGGCATCCACATCAATCGCCGAGCCGTTTTCAACATAGTGGCTGACATCGGCAATCGCTACCAACACACGCCAACCCGGCACCGCCGCCCTGCCCTTGCCGATCTTTACCGGTTCGCAATACACCGCATCATCGAAGTCGCGCGCGTCTTCGCCGTCGATGGTCACCAACGGCACATCGGTCAAATCCACCCGTTGCTTTTTGTCCTGCGGACGAACTTTGTCAGGTAGGCCTCTGGCCAATGCAACACAAGCCTCTGAAAACAGGTGCGGCACATCGTATTTACGCACCGCAATTTCAATCTCCATCCCGGGGTCATCGACTTCACCAAGCACCTCTTTGACCCGACCTACCGGCTGCCCAAACAGTGCGGGCGGCTCGGTAAGTTCAACGACAACCACCTGACCCGCTTTTGCGAGGCCGGTGCCAGCCTTTGGAATCATCACATCTTGACCATAACGCTTGTCCTCAGGGGCAACAATCCAGATCCCACTCTCAAACAACAACCGGCCAATGATCGTTCGGTTGCTACGTTCCACAATTTCAACCACATGGCCTTCAGGTCGACCTTTGCGGTCACTGCGCACCACGCGCGCTTTGACTCGATCCTTGTGCAACACCGCACGCATTTCGTTAGGTGGCAGATAAATGTCTGGGCCACCATCATCGCGAATTACAAAGCCGTGACCGTCACGATGCCCTTGAACAATTCCCTCAAGTTCCTCCAGCAACGAGCTGGTTTGCTTAATATTTTTGATACAATGCCTTTCTTTCCTGAAATGCCCAGGTGGCGGAATTGGTAGACGCACTAGTTTCAGGTACTAGCGAGTAACTTCGTGGGGGTTCGAGTCCCTTCCTGGGCACCAATATAAATGAATTCCGGTTCATTTTTATGTCAGAAACCGGATGTTTTTGAATTAAAAGCCGCTGCTCTTGCAGCGGCTTTTTTATTGTTCTTTTGCAATCTCGCGATTGATCAATGGCTACCCTCAAAACGGCTGGGCCACCAAATCATGGCCTTGTGCCGCCACAATCCGTGCTTTGGTGAACTCGCCCACCCGCAGGGTTTTGCTGATTTTTTCTGGCGGCAACAATTTCACTACACCGTCAATTTCAGGTGCATCTGCGTAAGAGCGACCCAAACCACCTTTTTTACCCAAACCTGGCGCTGAATCCACCAGAATTTGCATCGTTGCACCGACACGCCGCGGCAACTTGGCAGCAGACACTGCCTCTGCAACTGACATAAAACGGGCTCGTCGAGCCTCACGCACCTCTTCTGGCAACATGCCAGCCAATTCGTTGGCAGTTGCACCTTTTACCGAGCTGTAAGAAAAACAACCCGCACGGTCGATTTGTGCTTCGCGCACAAAGTCCAGCAAATGCTCAAATTCAGCTTCTGTTTCACCCGGGAAACCGGCAATAAAGGTGCTGCGAATCACAATCTCAGGACAAGCTTCGCGCCAGCGCAAAATACGCTCCATGTTTTTTTCGCCACTGGCCGGGCGCTTCATGCGTTTCAGCACATCTGGATGACTGTGCTGAAACGGCACATCCAAATACGGCAAGATGTGCCCACTCGCCATCAACGGCAGGATGTCATCAACACTTGGGTAGGGATACACGTAGTGCAAACGAACCCAGGCACCATAAGCTTGCGCCATCTCTCCCAATGCCTGCGTCAATTCGAACAAACGGGTTTTGATCGGTTTGCCGCTCCAGAATCCAGTTCGATACTTCACGTCCACGCCATAGGCTGACGTATCCTGACTGATCACCAACAACTCCTTGACACCACCTTCAAACAGGGCCTGAGCTTCCTTGAGGACATCCCCAATTGGGCGCGACACCAAATCGCCGCGCATGGACGGGATGATGCAGAACGTGCAGCGGTGGTTGCAGCCTTCACTGATCTTGATGTACGCGTAATGTCTGGGCGTGAGCTTGATACCGGCTGAGCCAAATGCATTGGGCACCAAGTCCACAAACGGATCGTGGGGCTTAGGTAAATGGGCGTGCACCGCATCCATCACTTCCTGGGTTGCCTGCGGCCCCGTCACAGCCAGCACACTAGGGTGCATTTGACGCACCAGGTTGTCACCGCCCTCACCGGCCTTGGCACCCAGACAACCAGTCACAATCACTTTGCCGTTTTCTGCCAGCGCCTCTCCAATAGTATCAAGACTCTCTTTGACTGCATCATCAATGAACCCACAGGTATTGACAATCACCAGATCGGCACCTGCAAAGGTCTTTACAGTCTGATATCCCTCTGCGCTGAGCTGAGTCAGAATCAGTTCAGAATCGGTGAGCGCTTTGGCGCACCCCAAACTAACAAATCCGACTTTCGGTGCAGCGGATCTTGAAGTATCGACAGAAGGTAAGTTACTCATGTTTGCCTAATTTGATTTTCAGGAGCCTGTCTTGATGCCAAAGGCACCCAGCATTTGACCCGCCTGCTTTTGCATCTGTTCGTGCATTTGCGACAACATGGCTTTGGATTGCTCCAAAGTACCACCCATCATTGCTTGCAAAACGGGCGGCTGAATGGCCATATATTGCGACCACATTTCCGGGCTAATTCCTTTGGATTGTTCTGCAAATCGGGTCTGAACATCAATCAGCGACTCAATGTTCTTTTCCAGATAGCCTCCAAGAAAACCCTGCATGGCATGTCCGTAAAAACGGATCAAACTTTCCAGAACCGGAGCAGTAAACATAGGCGACCCATTAGCCTCCTCTTCCAGAATAATCTGCAACAAAATGCTGCGTGTAATGTCTTCGCCGGTTTTTGCATCACGAACCTCGAAAGCTTCACGCGTCATCACCAACGGCTTCACGTCAGACAGAGTGATGTAGGCAGAGGTAGTTGTGTCGTACAAACGGCGATTGGGGTATTTTTTAATAATGCGCTGATGAGCATCAGCTTGCGGGGATTTGGTGGTATTCATATAGTTTTGGACTCACCTAGAGCCCCGATGTGATCACTGCTTGCCATTTTGCATAGCAGCGCATTGTAGGTATTGGGAAGTACCATCAACTCAGTGACGGAAACCCTTTGCACAAGGATCTGTCGAAACAACTTGACAGCTGCTGCAAGCTTTGAAGTTGATCAAGAGACAAAGGAAAATCCGAGGTTTTTGAAATCTGAATCTGGCATCATTCAGAAAACCTTGGTAGGCGCGATTGGACTCGAACCAAAACAGTCCTAATCATGGCATTGTAGCGCACCCTCAAAAATCACCTTATTTATATGGCTTTTTCTTTATAGATCAACAACTTAGTTTGTCAAGACTGAAATTTCTAAAAAACAATGTTCAATGAAATAAGAACATAACGCAGGAAGAAATGCAGGAAGATTTGCTGCGCTATTTATAGCAAAGTGGCTGACTATGCAGTTGCATTGACTTCCAAAGCATTTTTTTGACAGTCA
>CAIOAQ010000225.1 GCA_903856025.1 uncultured beta proteobacterium | reverse complement strand
GAAGGTCGCTTGATGCAAGTGCTCATCGCGCCAATCGTGTCCGAAAAGGCGACGATGGCCGCTGAGAAAAGCAATGCGGTCACCTTCAAGGTGCTTCAAGACGCGACCAAGCCGGAAATCAAGGCTGCTGTTGAGCTGATGTTCAAGGTCGAGGTCAAGGGTGTTTCTGTTGTCAACACCAAGGGCAAAACCAAGCGCTTTGGCAAGTCAGTTGGCCGCCGCGATAACGTGCGCAAAGCCTATGTCATGCTCAAGCCGGGTCAAGAGCTCAATCTTGGTGGGGAGGCTGCGTAATCATGGCTGTTATCAAAATGAAACCCACTTCACCAGGCCGTCGCGGCATGGTGAAAATTTCGCGTGATCACCTTCACAAGGGTGCTCCTCACGCTGCTCTGCTTGAACCCCAATTCCAGCAAGCTGGCCGTAACAACAACGGTCACATCACGACGCGTCACAAAGGTGGCGGTCATAAGCATCACTACCGTATGGTGGATTTTTTGCGCAACAAGGATGGTATTGCAGCCAAGGTTGAACGTATTGAATACGATCCCAACCGTTCTGCGCATATTGCACTGGTTTGCTATGCTGACGGTGAGCGCCGCTACATCATTGCACCGCGTGGTCTTGAGGTTGGCAGTTCCATCATGAGCGGCTCGGAAGCGCCGATCCGTGTTGGCAACACATTGCCGATTCGCAACATCCCGGTGGGTTCTATTGTTCACTGTATAGAGTTGCAGGTTGGTAAGGGTGCGCAAGTGGTTCGTTCTGCTGGCGCTTCTGCAACGCTGTTGGCTCGTGAAGGCATCTATGCTCAGGTGCGTATGCGCTCTGGCGAAGTGCGTAAGATTCACATCGATTGCCGAGCAACTTTGGGACAGGTTGCCAATGAAGAGCATAGCCTGCGCCGTTTGGGCAAGGCTGGTGCAACGCGTTGGCTGGGTATTCGCCCGACTGTCCGTGGCGTAGTGATGAATCCTGTGGATCACCCGCATGGTGGTGGTGAAGGTAAGACCGGCGAGGGCCGTCATCCAGTCGATCCTTGGGGTAATCTGACCAAGGGGTACCGTACCCGTAACAACAAGCGCACGCAGGTCATGATCGTGTCGCGTCGCAAGAAGTAAGGGGTAGGCAAATGACTCGTTCTCTCAAAAAAGGTCCTTTTGTTGACCATCATTTGGTAGCCAAGACTGAAAAAGCAGTCGCTACCAAGGATAAAAAACCAATCAAGACCTGGTCTCGTCGCTCTATGGTACTGCCTGATTTCATTGGGCTGACCATTGCCGTTCACAACGGCAAGCAGCACGTGCCAGTTTACATAACTGATCAAATGGTTGGCCATAAGTTGGGTGAGTTCGCTCTGACCCGTACTTTCAAAGGCCATCCTGCCGACAAAAAAGTCGTCAAGAAATAAGAGGTGACCATGGAAACACGTGCAACCCTTCGTGGCGTTCGTTTGTCGGTTGACAAAGGTCGTCTGGTCGCGGATTTGATCCGTGGCAAAAAAGTGGATCAGGCTCTGAATATTTTGCAATTCACGCAGAAAAAAGCTGCTGGAATCATCAAAAAAGTTCTGGAGTCAGCCATTGCCAATGCTGAGCACAATGATGGTGCTGATATCGACGAATTGAAGGTGAAAACCATCTACGTCGAACAGGGCACATCGCTCAGGCGCTTCACGGCCCGCGCAAAAGGCCGTGGCAATCAAATCAGAAAACCCACGTGCCATGTGTACGTGACGGTTGGAAACTGAAAGAGGCCAGGAAGTTATGGGACAAAAAATCCATCCAACCGGTTTTCGTTTATCAATCAGCCGCAACTGGTCATCTCGTTGGTATGCCAGCGATCGTGATTTTGCTGGCATGCTGGCTGAAGACATTAAGGTGCGTGAGTACCTGAAAGCCAAGCTAAAAAACGCCTCTGTATCACGTGTTTTGATCGAACGTCCGGCAAAGAACGCACGTATCACCATTTACTCGGCTCGTCCGGGTGTGGTGATCGGCAAAAAGGGCGAGGACATTGAAAACCTCAAACGCGATCTGGGCAAACAACTCGGCGTGCCAGTGGCAGTGAATATCGAAGAAGTGCGTAAGCCTGAAATCGATGCGAAGCTGATCGCTGACAGCATTACGCAACAGCTTGAAAAACGCATCATGTTCCGTCGGGCCATGAAGCGTGCGATGCAGAATGCCATGCGTCTGGGTGCTTTGGGCATCAAGATCATGTCATCAGGTCGTTTGAACGGTATTGAAATTGCCCGTTGCGAGTGGTATCGCGAAGGTCGCGTACCGCTTCACACTTTGCGTGCCGACATAGATTACGGCACTTCTGAAGCCAAGACGACCTATGGCATCATTGGTGTCAAGGTCTGGGTCTACAAGGGTGACACCTTGGGGCGCAATGATTTGCCGGCTGTCGAGACGCCTCGTCCTGATGATGAACGTCGTCCACGTGGCCCGCGTCGTGATGATCGCGGTGGTCGTCCAGGTTCCGATCGTCCTGCACCTCGTGGTGCTCGTCGACCGGCCTTGGGTGCCAATGCAGCACCTGCCGATGGCAGTGATAAACCCGCCGAGGCTCTTGGCGCCAACGCAACCAAACCCACCGTTCAGCGCGTCCGCAAGGTAGCCGCGCCAGCCGCTGCAGCAGCTGACGGTAAAGGAGAATAACCATGTTGCAACCCGCTCGTCGCAAAT
>CAIOAQ010000224.1 GCA_903856025.1 uncultured beta proteobacterium | reverse complement strand
TAACCAAAAAGCCCTGCGAGTCAGGGCTTTTTAGTGCTCTGTTGAAAAGCATCACTGAGCCTGGCAACCAGGCCGTGGCGATTTTTCTGTTTCCTCGGTCACGTACACAAAGTTGGAAACAGACCCCTCAAACAAACCAAACCCGAGTTAACCCTCCACATGAAAGCAAACCATGAAGAAATCGACCACCTGTGATCTGCAAAGTTTTAACCCGATCTTTTACGCCACACGAGAACAAGCGCAGACCGTTGTGGATACGCTGCCACCCTTCAAGGCCAGTCGGTTTTGTGTTGGCATTGCCAAGCACAAGATCGTCGGATTCTCCAAGGGCTATGCGATTCAACTCGGAGACTATGGCAACTACCACCCCCGAACCAATGACGACATCGAGAAAGAGGAGGCTGAAATCCTGGGGGATGGACTTTCGAACAAGTGAGCACGCATGAAAAAATCTACCAAAACAGAAATTGTCATCCCCACCTGGGCAGGTCGTACCGGTCCTGGATACTGGGCTGACCATGCCCCTTCCGACTATAGCCATCGGACCACATCATTTTGGGTGTCGTTTCGAGGGGTGTGGCCGGGGGATCAATTCAGCTATATGAATAACGATTGTCGTGCCATTGGCGATATTGGCCTGCATGTTTTTGCCACCGTGGACGCGACGGTCAGCATCGACTTGCGCTTGCATGACGCAGGTTCAATGACTTTGCCTAAGAGCGTTCAGCGCATCAAGGTGTTGAAGCGTCTGTTTGTCAAAGGCAAGGCCTATCCGTTCACCAATTTTGTGCGCGATACCACCGTGCACGATGAGCTGGCCAAGGCTGTCGATGCCATGAGCATCAGGCGAGTTATGGTTTATCACGGGATCAATGAGCCGGAGACATTTGAGCCGGTGGGTATTGCCATCAAACGGATATCGGACTGTATTGATGAGCGAATGAACCGAATGAAATTGCGACAAGCGGCGTGAAACTGCTGCCCTGCACCCCTGAACGGGTGCAGGGCAGGTGGTTGTCTTTTTTTGGTGGAAATGAGCGATGGGTATCGGGTTGGGTGGTCGGGAAATCGACTGACCTCAACAGCTTGGTCCTTTCTGAGCTGCTTATGCTGGAGCCGGTCGAGTGGAAAAGTGTTGATCACTTTTGCCACTGATTCCAATAGTCAGCTCCAACTACTTTTGCGGGTAGGCCAGATCTGCGCGTCGATTTTGTGCATAAGCTGCCTCATCATCGCCCGCGGCTTTTGGTTTTTCTTTACCAAAACTGACCGCTTCGAGCTGTGCGTCTTTGGCACCAAAGATTTTGAGCGCCTTTTGCACAGCTTCCGCCCGTTTTTGCCCAAGTGCCAAGTTGTATTCTGCACCGCCTCGGCTGTCCGTGTTGCCTTCAATTTTGACGGACACCTCGGGGTGGGCAGCCAGGTAACGGCCGTGCATTTCCACGAGTTGGGCAGATTCTGGTTTGACCGTTGATTGGTCAAAGTCAAAGTAGACGCTACGTTCTTTGTACAGCGGATTCTTTGGGTCGAGATAAGAAGCCAGTGGAGTAGCGGTCACCACTGCAGGTGCGGTGGGTTGGGGTGAGGCTTGGCTAATAGGGGCTGAGCTGGATGGCGCAACGGTCTTTGCTATGGGTGCTACAACGGGTGTGCTGCTGCAAGCTGCCAAAAAAACGGTAGCGGCCATGGTGACGCTGAGCATCGTTTGTCTATGAAAACGCATATAAATTCTCCAATTTTTAAAACACAAAACACAAATACCTGAGTCAGTGATGATCAATGTGGCACCTTGACACCACGCTCATTAAAAACGCCTTTCGCTGCATCCTTGTGACACGCTGAACAATTGCTACGACTCTTCACCGATGCACGCTTCCAGACTGCGGGCGAGAGTTCACTGTGTCTTGAGTTGTACCAACGGGCTTCTGTAATGCGCAAAGGCGCAGTATTGGCGGTCCATTGGTGAGACGCATTTTTGATAAGAAAATCAGTAATGATCGTTGCATCAGGCTCACTGAGCGAGGCATTGGTGCCGAAATGATTGTCCAGGCCGGACATCACTTTTTTCCATGAAGCCCCCGGCAACAGACCGGGCGGGTAAGCGATATGGCAACTGCCACATTCCTGCTGCCACTTGGCATTGACGTGCGCCGGAATCAAGGGGGTTCCACGTTCTTCGCCGCGGTATCTGGCTTGGCCTGCAATGGCATTGATAGCACTGGCGGCGATCAGCGCGGCAAACACGCGATTTCGTAATTTCATATGGAAATTTATTTGGAAAGCAGATAAGCCATAAAGTCGCCTTTTTCCTGAGCGCTGCAGTCACGTTTTAAAACATCGTTGCAATTGCGTTTGAACCATTTCTCAACTTTGATGGCATTGGTCAAGCGATTCGGGTTGGCCGACGGCGCCATGGGCAAAATAACGTTGTTGGTGTTGATGTGCTTTCCTTCGATCATGGGGGAATCGGTATGACACGATGCGCACATCAAATCACCCTTTTTGCTGGTGTAGAGCCTGCGTCCAGCAGTTGCAGAAAATTCTTTGAAAGCCGGGCTTTCCAACTTAGCTGCGCTCCGATAGCCTTCCTGGATGGGGTTAGCGGCGGCGGCAGCAAGCGGCAGAATCAGACTGACCAACCAAGTGAATTTTCTGAGAATCGGTTTCATTGGACATGATTTCTGTATGGCACGGGTAGCGCAGATCACAGTGCGTGAAGCATTACTCCAAATTACGCTTAGCTGGGGAGGTGTACTTCATCTTCATCAAAACTTCCGCGCGCTGCGCCTTGGTGGCAAGCTGAACGATTCGAGGCAGTGTGAACCGCAGAGTTTTCCAGTGCTTGCGCACGATGCATTGCCATCATCATTGCAAGCAATGTCGCAGCATGAATTGAGAACAATGAAGTAGACGTAGACTTGCCTTTGAATAGGTATTGAGAGTCAAGACAATTCTCAATCTACAGACTTAGGTGAAACTTAAAGCATCTAGACAGCCGACTAGAGCTTCACAGCATCAAAGATGACATAAGCGCCCAGAACAACCAGGAAAACACCAAACATGGCTTTGAGCGTCTTGGTATCGAATTGGCTGGATACCTGTGCACCCAGCCAGCTTCCCAGCAACACCATGAGTGCAATGATCAGAGCGGCTTTTAAATCAACATTCCCGTGTTGGTAATATTCATAAACAGCCGCAATGCCCACTGGCGGCAAGAGTATTGCCAGACTCGTTCCGGTGGCGAGTT
>CAIOAQ010000223.1 GCA_903856025.1 uncultured beta proteobacterium | reverse complement strand
CGACGAGAACCGTAATGTCAGACGACCGAGGAATGTTGTGGGAAGTGCAGGACGTGAGGCTTCAGCCGCTTATGGTGGTTCCAATCGCACCCAGTTTGTTTTATCGCCTGACCGAGTCAAAGCGATGAAAGAAGTTGGGGCTTGGGATAACCCTGAGCGTAAGAAACGCATGGTTCAGCAATTCATTGAATTTGACCGTGCAAACGGTCGTCGCAACTAATTCCAAGGGGAAAACATTATGTCAGATTCTCGTCTCAAAAAATCTCTGGGTGCTGGTGGTCGCAATGATCGCGCAAGTGAGGATGCAAGCCGCAAAGCCCCCGAAGAAAAGTTCATTTCTACACAGGAACGTCGCAGGATGTGGAGTGAGGAGTGGACGCAATCAGCATTGCCAAAACTGCCCGAAATGGACGGGTGGCACCTTTGCTGGCTCTCAACCACCAACAGCTATGACAGCATCGATAAGCGGATTCGCCTTGGGTACGTTCCAGTTAAATCTGAAGAGTTACCCGGCTATGAAGACTATCGCGTGAAGTCAGGTGAGCATGTTGGGTATGTTTCATGCAACGAGATGTTGCTGTTCAAACTGCCAATGGATATTTTCCAAGAGATCATGCTCTATCAGCATCACGAGAAGCCTCGTGAAGAAGCTGACAAGATTCGTGTTCAAGTGGAAAGTCTGCAAGGTCAGCGTGACAGCAATGGCAAGTCGCTTGTGAATGTTGAAGGCGAAGGTATTGGCTCTATTGAACAGCACCCAAACCGCAACCCCGTTTTTTCGGGATAACAAGGAGTTTCTATGAGTTCTACCTCTACTCCGTTTGGTCTGCGCCCCGCGTTCCACCCTTCTGGTCTGGATCGCGCACAAGCGTTGGCTAACGGTATCACTTCGGGCTACGCCTCGAACATTCTGAAGGGTCAACCCGTTCAGTACGGCACGACCGCAAACAGTATCACCCTCGGCACCATTGGTATCGCCGCAAACACTGGCGCTTTTGCCGGTGCTTTTGCTGGTGTTCAATGGACTGACACTACTGGTCGCGCTCGTATTTCCAACTACTGGCCTGCAAGCACTGCTTACACCGCCGGCACTTGCGTTGCTTACTTCTACAACGATGCCAACATCGTTTATGAAATCCAAGCTGACGCTTCTATGGCTCAAACTACCATTGGTAACGAGTACAACTTCAGCAACATCGCCGCTGGTTCCACTACTACAGGTCTGTCGCAAGCAACTCTTGGTGCTTCGACTGCCGCTGGTAACGGTACACAAGGCCAGATGCGCGTTGTTGACTTGGCTCCATACGTGGACAATGCTTGGGGTGATGCGTACACAATCGTGCGCGTCGTTGTTGCTAACTCGCAGTTGTTCGGTGCATTCACCGCAATTGCTTAATTAAAGGGAGTCTAAGATATGGCCGCCCCAATGCGCAGTACGGACTTCCGTTCGATTGTTGAACCCATTCTGAATGAGTGCTTCGACGGAGTCTATGACCAACGTGCCGACGAGTGGAGCCGTGTGTTCCGCGAGGAAGACGGCATTCCACGTAACTACCACGAAGAACCCGTCTTGTACGGTTTCGGTGCAGCACCTCAGTTGCCTGACGGCACTCCAGTGACGTACCAACAAGGTGGTGTGTTGTTCTTGAAACGCTACCTGTACAAAGTGTACGGTCTGGCTTTTGCCCTGACTAAAGTCTTGGTGGAAGACGGCGACCACATCCGTATCGGTCAAGTGTATGCACGCCATCTGGCTCAGTCTTTGGTGGAAACCAAAGAACTGTTGGCAGCTAACGTGCTGAACACTGCTTTCAACAGCGCCTACCCCGGTGGTGATGGTGTTTCCCTGATCAACACTGCTCACCCAATTGTGAACGGTACTTTCAGCAATCAACTGTCCACCGCTGCCAACTTGAGCCAGACTTCTCTGGAACAAATGTTGATCCAAGTGCGTCAAGCAGTTGACAACAACGGCAAGAAGATCCGTCTGGTGCCCCGCCAATTGGTGGTCGCTCCCGGTAACATCTTCCAAGCTGAAGTTCTGTTGAAGAGCGTTCTGCGTGCCGGCAATGCCAACAACGACATCAACCCAGTGAAATCCATTGGTTTGTTGGACGAAGGCGCAGCCGTTATCAGCCGCTTGACTTCGAGCACTGCATGGTGGGTTCAGACCGACGCTCCAGAGGGCTTCAAGCTCTTGATGCGCCGCCGTCTGGAGAAGACCATGGAAGGCGATTTCGAGACTGACACTATGCGCTACAAAGCGACAGAGCGTTATGACCTCGGCTTCACCGATCCACGTTGCGCCTACGGTACACCCGGCGTGTAATGTAAACGGGGGGTGTAATCGGATTACACTCCCCTTTTTTTAAAATGATCATGCTTTTCAAGGAGAAGATCAAATGCCTCAATTTTCAGACGACCTCTTTTTGGGCCCAGCCCAAACATTTATGGGTACTGGCCAGACCAACACTGAAGCAGTGTTTGCTGGTTCCGTAACAACTACAACTCTTACTATCACTGCCTTGCTGTCTGGTGAACCAATCGTTTTGGGTCAATACGTCAGTGGAACTGGTATCACTGCTGGCTCATATGTGACCGCATTTGTTACTGGCACTGGTGGTACTGGTACATATACTCTGAGCGCCTCTTCAAGCGCAACTGGTGCAATCAACGTGTTTGCTTCTGGCAATGCATTGCTTGGTGATCCTGCCCCAATGGATTTAGGTATTGGCCCCATGGGTCGCACCTTTATGTGGGATGTGATTCCACAAGCCTTGGTGGCCAACAACATTGCAGCCTCGCAAACTCCTGCTGCTGCTGGTGCTCTTACGCTGACCGCAGGTACTTCTGTGAAGTCGGTGACCAATACTTACGGCCAAACCGTGTTGCAGCTTGACTGCGCACGCGCAGTAAGCATTACCTTGGTTACTGGCGGCACTCCACGTGCATACACAGTGTCTGGTTATGACTACTACGGTCAACCAATGACTGAGCAAATCACAACAGTGGCTGCTGCAACAACATCGGGCAAGAAAGCCTTCTACCAAATTTTGTCCGTAACTGGTGCGGGTGGTGGTTCTACTACTGCCGTTACCGTGGGCACTACTGACATTCTTGGCTTGCCAGTTCGTGTTGTTGATGCTGGTTACTTGGTTGGTTTGGGTTGGGCAAATGCTTCAACTCGTGCAACAGTAACTTTTGCACAAGCCGATACAGCCACTGCCACAAACATCACTGGTGATGTGCGCGGTACTGTCGTCCCTTCGTCTTCTACAAACGGTACAAGCCGATTGGTTGTGACGATTGGTTGCAATGCCATCATGGTGGGCCCTAATGCGACTCGCACTGGTGCTCTTGGCGTAACCCAAGCCTAAAGGAGACTTAAATGTCCAGCTTTAAACCAATGGTCAAAATGATGACTGATGAGCCTTCAGTGATTCTGAAGCTCAAAAAAGGCGGCAAAGTTGCTCACAAGGCTGATGGCGGTTTTATGCCAATGGCCTCTACGCAAGCTGCCCCTATGCCTATGGGCATGCCTGCTCGTGGCGGTATGGCTCCTGCAGCCAGCCCCATGAAGCCTTCTTTGGCTATGCGTCGCCGTGCCATGATGGCCGGTGCTCGTCCTGCCATGCCTGTTGCGGGTATGAACCCCAACATGATGAAGAAGGGTGGCAAAGCCGATAAGCATGAAGATGCTGCTCAAGATCGTGCCATGATCAAAAAAGCCATGGCCGGCAAGAAGTTTGCTTCTGGCGGTGAAATCGACAGTGCTGAGACCAAAACCACCATCAAAGGTAATGCGAAGAAATTCGAGAAAACCAAAGTTGTTGATGGTGACAAGCATGACAAGCACAGTGGCACTAAAGGCATTAAAGAGGGCCGTCCTGCTGGCTACGCTTCTGGTGGCGCAATCCCTGCTGACTCCGATAAAAAGGTCAACAAAGGCACTACCAAAATGGGTGGCACCATCGAAGGCAATGAAAAATCCTACGTGAACACTGAGATGCACCAAGCCAAGCGTGACAAAGCACATAACACTGGCGGCATCAAAGAACGCAACGCAGGCGGCTTTAAGCGTGGTGGTAAGGTTCCCGGTATCGGTCGTGCAATTGAGCATGATGGGGATTGGGAAAACCGTCCTGCTGATGGTACTCCAAAGGGCAAAATGAACGGCACCACTGGTGGTGTTCGTGAGTCCAATGCTGGCGGTTACAAGCATGGGGGCCACGCCGCAAAAAAGCACTACGCCACGGGGGGTGATGTAGACATGGGGCAAGCTGATCGTAGCTTGCGCCAATCCTTCCGTGGCGACAAAAAACTTCCTGATATGCGTGCATTGACCAAGGCCGCCAAAGCCATGGGATATGAAAGCTACATGGATGTTCCAGATAGTCGTGTGAAAGAGTTTCATGAACTCAAAAAGAAACACGGCTATGCCAAAGGAGGTAATGTCGTAGATGACGGGAAAGCTGAAAAGATGCCTCGTCACTTTGTCAGCAAACCCGTGGCCAACAGCTTGCAATCTGGCACCTTCAAAAAAGGCGGTAATGTAAAGCGTTTCAAAGATGGTGACCCAGTCATCGCCAGCGAAACTGCTCGCATGGAAGCTGAAAAGAAGGCAGAGCGCGAAGAGAATGAAGGCATGAGAAACACCATTCTTGGTGCTCCCGGTCGTGCATTCAATGCTGTGAAAAGCCTGTTCGGCTCTGAGCCAAAACCTGCTGGTAGCGTGACTAAGACGAAAGAATCAGTCACGGTTCAACCACGCAAGCGTGGCGGTTCTGCCAAGTGCTAAACCCAAGTGG
>CAIOAQ010000222.1 GCA_903856025.1 uncultured beta proteobacterium | reverse complement strand
CGATTGCTGCAGCTCTATATCCATTGCCAGATTTCCATAATTTTTCACGTACATGGAACAACACACCCATCTTGATGCTGAAGACACGTTTTTATGGGCTGCCGAAACGACACTTGTCACACAAACCATGGCGGCTAAAGTTCCAACCAAAAGAGTTGGTGCGCGGTGCAATCAGAGGGTCACCCGTGTCTTAAAAGGGAGCTTACTTCAGGCGTTGGAAACGCGTTTATCATGCTGTAGGCGTCATGCATAAACTCAAAACGAAAGAACACTATGGCTGCTTATCTGGTGGTTGATACGAAACTAACGAACCCTGCGCTGTACGAGGAATACAAGTTGAAGGCGAAGCCGCTGGTGGAGAAGTTTGGTGGCGAGTACCTTGCGCGCGGCGGCAACATCTCGCTCAAGGAAAGCCAACTCTGGACACCATCCCGGATGGTGCTGATCAGATTCCCATCGTCGGCCGATGCCGAAAAGTTCTACGAGTCAGAGGAATACCAGGAAGTTGTAAAGATCGGGAAGCGATCGGCAGACAGAACGATCCTGATACTTGAAGGAATCTGATTTGGTGGACAAGGTGAGTTGGTCGTCGAGCTGTGCGTCGCATTGGGCGAAACCGCACCAACTGTAGATCGGCTCCCTACCAAGCCGACGGAGCTAGCGTCGAACTGCCACTTGTATTTTGTTTCATCCAGTCTACGACCGCCATCGAGAGCAGTTTCCTACGTTGAATAATGGTCGGGGGCGGGTGCAGCGGTCATCGAAATCATCGTCACACAGCCGACCCTCCAAGGAATATCTGAACGTCCGGTTTCGAGGAGGCATTTTGGAAAGCGGGTCGACTGCTTCGTGCCCACTGGAGCCAACCTCCTTTCTCTGAAGCCGACTTTCAAAACGTATGTCGGAAATGGAGTCAAACGAAATTCGGTTGTGCCGCGGGAGCAATCCTTCGCCATGGTCGGCTTCCGGGTAGGCCAGTTGTGATTTGTTTTGGATGTTGGGTAGCCGAAGGTTTGGGTTTGCCCTTTAATTTAAGCCCGTTCCAGCCATTAGCTGTTGCTGCCGATGTCAAATTGACCGTGGTCAAATTGACACTGGCATGAACATGATGCGGCTCAGCCGAACGGACACTCACTCTATGACACAACAACGCGATGTCGCTGACATCAATTTTCCGGCACTTGTGTCAGTTCTGCTCGGTGTGGCGCTGGGCACGCTCGACACCGCTATTGCCAACACAGCGCTGCCCGCGATTTCTGCCGATCTGAACTCCGATCCGAGCCGGTCGATCTGGATCGTCAACGCCTACCAGCTCGCGGTAGTCGCTACTTTGCTACCGTTTGCGGCGCTTGGTGATTCCGTCGGGCCACGTAAAGTGTTCCTGTTTGGCGTGTCTTTTTTTACTGCCGCATCAATGGCCTGCACCTTGGCAACCACGTTGCCCGCATTGGCCTGCGCACGGGCCTTGCAGGGGATCGGTGCCGGGGCGGTTATGAGTGTGAACATTGCGCTTATTAAGCTGATCTTTCCGCCCTCCAAGTTAGGGCGTGGCGTGGGTATGAATGCGCTGGTGGTTGGCATTAGTTTTGCCATTGGCCCAACTATTGCGTCGCTGGTGCTCTCTGTCGCCAGTTGGCCTTGGCTGTTTGGAATTAATTTGCCACTTGGTACGCTGGCTAGTCTTTTTGCTTTGCGCTCATTGCCCCGTCATACTGCGCCGCCAATGCCATTTGACCGCGCCGCCGCGTTGCTGTCAGCCATTTCATTTACCGCGCTGATGTTTGCCTTGATTCAGGTTGGCCAACAGGCCAGTTGGATCGTCATCGCCGCAGCGCTATTGGTGGCCACTATCTTCACCACCATGTTGCTGTTGCGCCAAGCCGGTCACGCTGCCCCTATGCTGCCGGTAGACCTGTTGAGACGCCCCATGTTTGCACTTTCGGCGTTCACAGCCTTCGCGTCGTTTGGTGCGCAAGGTCTTGCATTTGTTGCGCTGCCGTTTTACTTTGAGGCCATCATGCACCGCGACCCCATCCACACTGGCTTTTTAATGTCTGCTTGGTCGATCGTCGTCGCCGCTGCTGCGCCACTGGCCGGACGCTTGTCCGACCGCTACCACCCAGGATTACTAGGCGGCGTGGGCTTGGCCGTACTTAGTGCAGGCATGCTAACTCTAGGCAATTTAAACAGTACTTCAACTGTCTGGCATATCGTGATTGGCATGGGCATTTGCGGAGCTGGATTTGGCTTTTTCCAGTCACCAAATCTGCGCGCACTGATGACCAGTGCGCCACCCGGTCGCAGCGGCGGGGCAAGTGGAATGATCGGTCTGGTACGTCTTACAGGTCAGGCCACTGGTGCAGCCCTGGTAGCGCTTTGTTTTGGTCTAAGAGGTATGCAAGGGGCAACGCTGGCAATCTATCTAGGCGCTGGCTTTGCCCTGGCGGGTTCGATCGCCAGTTTCTCGCGGCTGGGCGCGTCTACACTTCCCTAGAATCGCCTCCAGACTGAAACCCAGAGATATTGTGGTAACTTTTAAGCCTAACCTGTGCCGTGCCAGAATTCAGCAATGCCGCGTAACCTGACATAGGTCTACCCAAATGGCATGCTCTATAGATTCACCACAGTTGCTTAGTAAAAAATACGGTGGTGACGATTTCGAGAATCGCTGGCCCAGTCCATTGACCAAGACTCGTCGTTCATGGATACGACGAGTCAGCACCCCTTGACGCAAATTTCAAAATCTTCTATGGGCACAGGTCTACTGAAGTAATAGCCTTGAAAAGCATGACAACCGGCACTCTCAAGAAAGTCTTGCTGAGCCAGAGTCTCAACACCCTCCGCAATCACACCCAGTCTAAGATTTTGGCCCAAAGCAACAATGGTTTTTGCAATAGCCGCGTTGACTCAGAGATTGAAGTAGTGTGTAGTCTGTACGCACCAAGAACATCCCGTAAACAAGGGATGCTCCAATTTGGCGCTGCCGCTATGCTATGTCCTTTACGTAGCAGCGTTGCGACCACTAAAGGGGGATAAGCGATGTGGCAGGTTTTGGTAGTTGAAGATGACAATGCGATGCTGGAATTTTTCGCTTCCAGCGTGCGCAACTGTCCCGAATTGCAATTGGCCGCTGCAGTTGGCAGTGTGACGCAAGCCAAAGACTGGCTTGATCAGGATCTGCCGCTAGATGTGCTTTTGACCGACCTGGGCCTGCCAGATGGCAGTGGGCTGGAAGTCATTCGCTACACACTTCAGAAACATCCTCGTTGTGAGCCGTTGGTGATTTCGGTGTTTGGCGACGAGGTGAATGTGCTGGCCAGCATCGAAGCGGGGGCTTTGGGCTACATCCAAAAGGATACAACGCCCGAAGACGTGGCGAAAACGATACTTCAAATGCTCGACGGCGAATCGCCCATTTCCCCGATGATTGCCAGACGCGTGTTAATGAAATATCGCACAGATGCGGAATCCCAGCGCCCGACTCAAAACCTGGCATCGGATGCCGGCCAAAAATTGCCCACTGGAAAAACGCTTCTCTCCCCGCGTGAGCAGGAAGTGCTGACACTGGTCGCCCGAGGGTTTACACACGCCGAGATTGCTAATTTGCAGGGCTTGAGTATTCACACCATCCAGTCGCACATCAAAAACCTTTATGCGAAACTTGCCGTGCACAATAAGACAGAGGCCGTTTACGAGGCCACACGCCACGGTTTTCTCATGGAGAAGTTGTGACGGTTGCACTGCTCTGGCGCTACTTGCTGCTGTCATTGCTGCTATGTTTTCAACTGACCTCTTGGGCGGGTGAGCTCACGCTGCGCACTGCTCAAGCCACTGTCACTGCGCGAGGTGCCACCACCAACGCGGCTGTCGCACTACCTTATCTTTGGGATACCGTTCATCCAGACGTTGGTGGCCAAGCTCGTTTTGAAATTCCTTTTGAACTGCCACGCGACTGGTTCACAGAACCAGACGAGTTATATGGTCTGTTTATTCCCCGTATAGGTACTGCTTACCAAATTTGGCTAAATGGCCAAATTCTGGAGGAAAACGGCGACATGCGAAGCGCAAACGGGGCGAATTTCGCTCTTTCTCCCCGCCATATCCCTTTTGTGGCCAGTTTGCTTAAGCCAAGCAACCTACTCGTTATTCAAATTCGTGCAGATAGAGAACGTCGGGGCGGTCTGTCACCCATCATCATTGGCAGGGCACATGATTTGGAAGCTAATTACGTACTGCCCAGTGAGCAGCGTGTCATCGCCATCAAGATGGTGGCACTGTTCAGCGGTTTGATTTGTTTGCTGAGTTTGTCGTTGTGGTTTACGCAGGCTGAAGCCACGCCCACAGGGGCACGACGCCGTGACCCTTTGTACCTGCTCAGCGGATTGGCAGAACTGTTTTGGTTGATAAGGCTAGGTAGCTCGTTTTTGGAGTCCCCGCCATTGCCCTGGTTTGCATGGCAGCTGTTTAGCATTGTGGCTCTCGGTGGCTGGAACAGTTTCAACCTCCTGTTCTGCATGCAAGTCATTGGCTGGCAACAAGGTCGCTATTCCAAGCCACTGCAGCACTGGTTAGTGGTACAGATGCTGTTGATAGTGGTAGTTGCAGCGGCGGGCTTTCTTGAGGCGGGTTATCAAACCACATTGACCATTTGGTATGGCGCTTTGGGTTTGACCAATCTGTTAGTTTGCTCCACATTTGTCGTCGGGAGTTGCAAAAAAGGACGACCCACCGAGGTACGCTTGCTGGCTTTTGCGATTGTGGTGAATGTTTTTGTAGGGGTGCGCGACTGGTATGTGGTGCGCATCACCCCCTCCATGCTGGAAAAAACCTATCTGTACTACGCCTCGGTGTTGTTTGGTCTAACCGCAGGATACATCGTCATCGATCGTTTTCGCAAAATGAGCGCCAAGGCTCAGGATTTGACGGCTTCGCTGGAGACTCGAATTGCGCAACGCGAGAAAGAGTTGATGCAGGCCTATCAATTAATGGATAAAAGCAACCGTGAACAGGAGCGTGCCACGGAGCGTGCCCGTATCTTGCGCGATATGCATGACGGCGTGGGAGCCAACCTGAACATCGCGATTCGTCAGTTGGAAACGGGCCGGGCCGATTCAACTCAGATATTACAAACGCTGCGCGATTCTCTGGATCAGCTCAAATTGGCGATCGATTCCATGCATCTCGATTCTGGTGATCTGACCGGTTTGCTTGCCAACATGCGTTACCGTTTGACACAGCGATTTAATGCCATGCATATGGCGTTGGAGTGGGCGGTAGATGATGTGCCGCATTTGAAGCATTTTGACCATCGGGACATGCGCAACTTGCAATTTTTGGTGTTTGAGGCCATATCCAATGCGCTGCAGCACTCCCATGCCAGCGTTCTGCGCATTGAGCTTCACTTAACCGATGACGAGCGTATCGTCCTGAAAATCATGGACAACGGCTGCGGCTTTGAACTTGACCGAATCAAGCCCCGAGGGCTTGATTCCTTGCGCCAACGTGCCGCCGCGATCGGCGCAGTGTTAACTGTTGTTAGCACACCAGGGCGCACCACGGTTGAGGTTGTGGTGGCAGATCGCTCAGGCGATCAAACACAGCTTTGAGTCATATAGAAGCTGTTATCGGTTGCTGACAATAGATGTATCGTTTGCCTAAAGTGGAATATGGATACCTGCCGTCAATCCATAAGCCTTTGCTTTGTTCAAATCGAGACTGTCAGTGCGTAATCCAATGACGAACCAAGAATGCTGCAATGCCAGCCCAAACGTATTGAAATGCCAGTCAATATCGGCTTTCACAGACCATTGCTGATTGATTTGATAACCTACTGCTGTTTGTGGAAACCAATAACCTTGCGTGTAATCGGTACTGCCTTGAATATAAAAATTCCCTACTGGATAGCTGGCAGCCACGCGAAGTTTCGGATCCAGCCGTTGGCTTAAGTTTTGGTAGCTGCTGGTGCGCGTAGCCAATGGATTGAACTGAACATAGCCGTCTGGCCCGTAGGTTTTTGTTGCGTTGTTGTACACAGTTGCGTTGGTGGGCAGGTTTGTCCAGTCAAGATATCCAGTCAGATCGGTGACAGCAACTTCCAAGGTGGCACCGGTAGCTTGGTGGCGTATCGTTATGCCCGCATCCACAGCATACCCAGTGCCGGATGGACCTGCGAGGCGACCAAAAGGGGCGTTGAATTGGTCCAGGTTACTGACGTTAATCGTGCTGTCAGACGAAATTTCGTTAGCCGCAGCGTTGAAGTCTTGCGAGTTAATCGTGACTATCTGACCGGTGACAGTTTGAATTTTGACGCGTTGGCCATGCAAATAAGACAACCCAAATCCGACATTGATCTGCCAAGGTTGGCTTGATTTGAGCTGAAAACTTCTGCTCAGGTGAGCACCGTCAGCCTCAAATCCTGTGATTTGATAATTCAGCGCATAGGTTCGGCCAATGTCATAACCACCGTGGGTGGCATATTGCTGCACCAGATCAGATGTATCACGGTTGGCCTGAACCAGTGCATCAGCGCGATACAAGGCCCCCAAACGGTAACCTTGCCACTGTATTCCTGTCTCAGCGTTGGCCGCGAGCAGACCAATGTTGGAACCTGGACGTGGCGAGTAGGCTCCCTGCCAGCCTGCGCCATATTGCCGCATCGCCACCTGGTCGTTGCCCTCAAAGGCCTCAACGTTGGCATAGACCCTGATACCTGAACCATTGTTGGCCGGGTTATCGATGGCCAGCAAACCGTCTGCATGTCCCAGCAACGGCCACCCAGCGCAGAGCAAGATCAGCAAAATACATTTTTTCATTGTGCTCATGGGGCGTGAGTGAACAACCGCGCCGCAAGCAGCGCGGCATCCATAATTAAAAAAAATCCGGCGTTGAAAGTAACGCCGGATTTAACGAGATCAATGGTTAAATTACCAACCCAATGCCTCGCTGACACCGTCGATGTAGTTGATCATGCCATTAGAAATTGTCGCCAGTGTGGCGCCTGCCTTGGTCACGGTCCAGCCACCAGTGGCGTTGTTGTGTGTCACTTGGATGCCGTCCTGGTTGCTCAGCGTCAAAGTGTTGCCACTGACCGTCGTTGTTGCTGTACCGGTGATGTGGGCGGTCCCGTCGGTGTAATCGATCGTCGCACTGTTGTCGGTTGCATTGACACGAGATGCAGCCACCACCAGCGTCAACGGTGGCCGACTGGGCGCCTTCACGGTACCGGTGAAGTTCACAGAGCCATGCTCGAAGTTGGTTGAACTTGACGCAGACAGCGAGTGGTAAGTGTTGTAACTTGCCAATGAGGCCGTCAGTTGGCCAGTCAGCATTTGTCCCGCACCACCAGCTGAAATGTCACTGATGCTGCCATTGAATGTGATGTTGGTGGGGGTGTAATTCTGCTGATCTGCATCAAACATAAAGGACCCCAAGGTCACGGCACCAGTAAACTTGGTGGCCGCAGTTTGGACAGTTCCGATCAACTGGGCACCTAACATCAGACTACCGGTGGTATTGGCATTGGTCTCATTCATGTCAACGTAGGTGCCGCTGTCCAGAGAGATGCTAGACACTTTGGTGGTATCCAAGGCATTGACAGTTGATACCGATCCGTTCATGGCGTAATGGTAGTTGTTGGCCGTGGTCAGCGCGGTGCGTGCCGCATTGATGACAATCGTGTCTACATCAGTTGCAGGGATCAGGATTTGACCTGTTGGGCAATCCAGACTTTGCTGTGTTGATGAACTGGCATTGGGTGCCACACACATGTTGGTCGATGGCGGCAAAGTGCCATTCAAGGTCAAAAGACTTGAGTCAGTGGACTTGGTGAAAGTACCAGTTCCAACTGGAATGTAGACCGTAGCGGTCGTAGTGCTCAACAAGGAATTAGTTGCCAGCCCGGCAGAGCCGTTCCACGGAAATGTGTTGTTGATTGGGGACAACAGTCCGTTGGTAAGCGTTACCTTGCGGTTATACCGGGTTGCGGTGTAACTGTACTGATTGGCTGTGGTCGTGGGGGTCAGCACAAACTGTACAAATTTGAAGCGGGTGTTGATGGTGTCAGCTGAGGTCGATCCAAAACTTGAGCAGGTGACTTTCGTGACGGATGCCGGCGTGGACGAATCTGTCCAGCATTTTTCAAAAGTTCCCCAGCCATTCCATGTGGCGTAAAGATCACCAACCTGGTAAATCAGCACATTGTTGGTGGTGCTACCGCTAGGGTCAACACCTATGGTCAAGCCACCGGTAATTGACGATGTGTACGCTTTTGCTGCCTGATAGACATCAGCGGCTGTACTCAGTGCCCCAAGTCGGTTGGCAACTTTGTCCAGTGCCGGAGGTACGGTTGCCTTCAAATCATCGCTTGCTTTTTTGGCTTGGGTGTCTAGGAAACCAGTGCTGCCGTTGTAAAACGCGCTCAACGTGGTGCGCAGTTCAGCGAACATGGCTTTTGCCAGGCTTAGGTCGGACGAAAGCGTCGCCGTGACATTGGTGACGTTGGTGACGGGTGTCAGCGGGGCACTGGCGATGACTGTTTGGCTAGTGGAAGTGGCTAATGCAGTCGCAGCGGCTGTATAGCTGCCTACTATTGACGAAGCGGATGGAGCGTTGGCAATCGCGGTTGTTGGTGCGGTGATGCTTGTTGCATCAACCCCATCGAGCTTGCCATCTTTGAGGTCATTGGCCAAGGCAACAGCGATATCTGCTGCAGTGGTACTGCTGGAAGAGGCTGTATTTGCCAATGCCGCTAATACCAACGCATATTTATCGGCTGTGACAGAAACGTCAAGCGTATGGGCTGTTGTCGTCGCATCGACGAGGGTTGGGGCTTGCAAGATGCTGGCTGAACTCAGTCCGATGGCCATAGCAATCTTTGCGTTGGCATCGTTGATGTTGGCTGTGGTGGCTAACGCTAAAGTGCCCGCAGCTTCCAAATTGGAGACGGCTGCATTGGTTAGAGCGGTCACGCCAACAGTGCCTTGGGGGGCTGGCATCACGGCGCGCAGAGACTGAGTTGCTCCAAAAGGCTGGCTTGAATTTGAGCCTTCATCGTAGTAGGTCACACCGGTACCGCCTTGCACCACCACGACTACTGGACCGGTGTAGTCAGCCGGAATACTACCTGTGTAGGTGCCGTTTGTTCCCAAAGTTCCAGATACCAGAACCGTGCCATCCGGCTTTTTCAAACTTACTACTGCAGCACCACTAAAGCGACCCAGTGAAGGTGTCACTGTGACTGAGGTTACCGCCGGTGGCGTGGGGGCACTGCTGCCACCACCGCCACAACCAGCCAACGTAAGTAGTCCTGCGCTGGCAATGGCCAACGATAATGTTTTGAAGCTGATATTCATAAATTCCCCTTGAATGAGTTTCGCAATAAATGAAACGAGTCAGAGCAACTTGGATAAATGGCACCTTTTGGACGAAACCTTACCCAAGTCGCGCAGCATCTTTCAATGCAGTTTCATCCTAGCATCATGATTAGCTACTGAACATCCCTAAAATTGGGGATGGGGGGCGAAGCAAATATTGCCTTTTTTTGTGATATGTTGAATTTTTGGCAACAACGACAAACCACCAGAACATCGATCAGAGCATCTGATACGTAGCCACAGCGGAGTCATCTAGCTCCGTTTTGTCGTCAAACCTTAAAAGAGAACAATAGGAATCATCCCGTCTTTTTCATTAGGGCGCTGCATGATGCTGCTGCTGCGTATTTCCTTGACAGCGCGCACTT
>CAIOAQ010000221.1 GCA_903856025.1 uncultured beta proteobacterium | reverse complement strand
AGAGGGCTGGGCGAATCCCTCAATATTCATTGCCCCCGATATCCCTCGCCAACACATCATTTACATTCAACCCAGACCATGCCCTATACCGTTACCCAAACGTCATTGCCTGAAGTTCTGATTCTTGAACCCAAAGTCTTTGGCGATGCCCGCGGCTTCTTTTTCGAAAGTTTCAACGCGCGCGATTTCGCTCAATGCACCGGTTTGGATGTGCAATTTGTTCAGGACAACCACAGCAAGTCTTCCAAAGGTGTGTTGCGTGGCTTGCATTACCAAATTGAACACCCACAAGGCAAGCTGGTTCGCGTCACTCTGGGTGAAGTGTTTGACGTGACCGTTGACTTGCGCCGCAGTTCCCAAACCTTTGGCAAATGGGAAGGGGTGGTGCTATCTGCCGACAACAAGCGCCAACTTTGGATACCGCCCGGCTTTGCACACGGCTTCGTTACCCTGAGTGACAGTGCCGAGTTTTTGTACAAAACCACAGACTATTACCATCCCGAACATGAGCGCTGCCTGCTATGGAGTGACCCTGCCATTGGTGTGCAGTGGCCCATCGATGGCCAACCGCTGTTAGCAGCCAAAGACATGGCAGGTTTGCCATTGGGCACTGCGGCCACATTTGGCTGACACAGGTTTTCTCCGCCCAAGCGCCTCACCTATAATTTTCACAAATACAGCAGGCCACACGGTACCAGGGAGGACGTTGGCGACTTTTTCCACAAAAATCACCCGGATATTGCATGATATTTACCGAAACACCTGTCTCGAAATTGTTTCGCCGTACTGCGGCTCTCGCTCTGATGGTTTTTGCGCTGAACAACACGACACATGCGCAAACCGGCGCAGTCTCCACTGGAGCCATGGGCGGTTTAGGCGCGTTTAGCAGCACCGCAACGACAGGCACCACCGCAGCGGCAGCACCTGCTGGACAAGTTGGCAACGCAGGTCTGCTTGATAGTGCCCTCCTGTCAACCCCCAAAATTACTGCAAAAACGGCCCAGGATGCACCTGCAACAACAGAAACAGGTGGGGTGCGCCCACCGCAGCGCACCTCTGGCCCCAATCAATTTCAGCGCTTTGTGCAGGAAACCACGGGCCGCCTGTTGCCGGTGTATGGTCGTGACCTGTTTCAGTCTCCACAGTCTTACGCCACCAACCCGACCCTGCCCGCACCTGACAGCTATGTGTTAGCCCCTGGCGACGAGGTGCAATTGCAGGTTTCCGGTCCTCAAGACTTCAGCGCATCGTTGGTACTTGACCGCAATGGTCAAATCAATCTGCCCAAAGTCGGGCCAGTGACCCTTTCCGGTGTGGCGGTGCATGACCTCGACAAAACCCTGACCAGCCAGCTTGGCAAAGTGTTTACCAATTTCAAGGTCAGCGCCAGTCTGGGGCGCCTGCGTGGCATTCAGGTTTATGTGGTCGGGCAGGCGCAACAGCCGGGCACCTTTCAGCTCAGCAGCCTGAGCACTTTGGTCAACGCCCTGTTTGCCAGCGGTGGCCCAAGCGCCAATGGCTCCATGCGCGCCATCGAACTTAAACGTGGCGGCAAACTAGTGACCACGCTTGATTTGTACGACTTCATTGCCAAGGGTGACAAGTCGCGTGACGTCGCCCTGCTGGCGGGTGACGTGATCGTGATTCCACCGGTCGGCCCGCGCGTGGCTGTTACAGGTGCCTTTGACCAGGCTGCCATTTTTGAACTGAAGCCCGGATCCACCAGCGTAGCGAGCATCCTGAACCTGGGTGGCGGCGTGCCCGCATTGGCCACTGCACAAAAAGCACTGCTGGAGCGCATTACCCGCAGCAGCAACCCACCACGGCAGGTGCAAGAAATCACGCTGGACAGCACAGGCCTGCAATTGCCTTTGCAAGACGGTGACGTGCTGACTTTGCTGGGTATCAGCCCTGCCTTTGGCAACGCAGTCACCCTGCAAGGCACCGTGGCAGCCCCCTTGAGGTACAAGTGGTTTGAAGGCATGCACATTCTTGACCTGATTCCCGAGCGTGATGCACTCATCACCGGCGACTATTACAAGCGTAAAAACCTGCTGGTGCAAAACGCCGACACAGCGCAAAAGGCTGGCGGCAATGTATCCAATCAAATCAACGGCATGGTGGACCAGATCAACTGGGAATACGCGGTGATTGAACGACTGAACCGCAACAACCTCAGCAACGAGTTGATCACTTTTAATCTGGGCAAAGCCGTATTGCAGAAAGACCCAGCGCACAATCTGCCCCTGCAAGCGGGCGATGTGGTCACCATCCTGAGCCAAAACGACCTGCGTGTGCCGCAAGAACGCCAGGCACGGCTGGTGCGGGTTGAAGGCGAAGTGGCTGCCCCTGGCATCTACCAGGCTGCCGCTGGCGAAACCTTGCCCCAATTGCTCCAACGCATTGGCGGCTTGACGCCCCAAGCCTATGTGTTTGGCACCGAGTTCAACCGGGAATCTGTGAAAGCTGGCCAACAAGAAAATCTGGACAAGCTCATTCGCCGACTTGAAACACAATCGCAATCCCAACAGGGGTCGGTGGTCGCCAACAAAGCCAGCACTGGCTCGGCTGATCAAACTGCTGCTATTTTGCAGCAGCAACAAGCGCAATTAAGAGGGCAGATTGAGCGGCTCAAATCCCTCAAGAGTACAGGCCGTATGTCGCTGGAACTGGACCCCACTACCAACAATCTGGCGGCCTTGCCTGGTGTGCCACTGGAGAACGGCGACCACGTCTTGGTGCCAAGTACGCCTGGTTTTGTGTCGGCCTTTGGGTCAGTCAACAACGATAACGTGTTTATCTATAAACCCGGCAAAACAGTGGGCGATGTCATCAAATCAGCGGGACTGACAGAAGACTCTGAACCAACCCAAGCTT
>CAIOAQ010000220.1 GCA_903856025.1 uncultured beta proteobacterium | reverse complement strand
GTGCTGATAATGCTTATCAGGCTGACAATTACGCCGAAAACAGCACTGGCGGTCAGCCCCACTACGACCATGGTCTGTAGGCGGTTCATCATGGCCGATGGATCTTGAACAGATTTTGAATCAAACAAAAGTTGCCAACTCATTGCATTCTTGAGTTGATCAAACATCATCGGAGCAAGTGCCATCAGGCACAAGGCACCACCACCCAACACAGCCAAGTTGGACAAGTCACGCGAATGCGCCACCTGACCATCGTTGCGTGCTTTTTGTAGCTTGCGCTCAGAGGCGGGTAGATTGCGGTCTTGGCTACTGGGTTCCATGGTGGGGAGATGCTGTGGTTTTCCCCATTGTCATAACGCCGCCCTAAAACTAAAGGGCAAATAGCGGGTGATTCACCCGCTTGTTTGTGGTGACCTTAGAAGCCCAAACTGGCCAGTAAATCGTCCACCTCAGACTGACCGGTGACCACATCCGGGTTGCCTTCAGGATTGACAACGGGACCTTGCAGAATAGGCTCGATTACGGGCTTTGTGAGGTCCACTGGCGCGACTGCCTTTGGCACAGATTCAGTTGGTGCGGTCATTAGCAACAACTGCAGCAACTCCGATTCGATATTGGCAGCCAGGCTCACTACTTTGGAGATGACTTGACCTGTAAGGTCATGAAAGTCCTGCGCCATCATGATGTCAGTGAGGTTCTTGTCAATTTCCTTGCTGGCTTCTTCGACATCGGTGATGAAATTCATCACATGACCTTTGGCAACGGCTGCTACTGGGTCTTTCACAATCAATGCACCTATGCGGCGTGTTTCCGTTGCGATGTGATCATGGTGCGCTTTGGCCTGGTCAACGTTGTTGAGCACCTTTTCGGCTGCATCGCCAGTCAGCCGTGCGATGTAGGTTAGGCGGCTTTTTGCATCTGGGATTTCCCCGACCAAGCTTTTAACCTTGTCTGTCAACCCCAAACCGTTTAGCGAGTCGTGTAATTGACGCGTGAGAATGCCGAGGCGTCTATGTACGTCCTCCTGCGGTGCATCAGTTGCTGTGGGCGGTTGGGTCGTCATTTCAACCCCAGCTTGGTCAGAATCAGGTTTACCTTGTCTTCAAGAGTGGCTTTGGTAAAGGGTTTGACGATGTAGCCAGCAGCTCCGCTCTGTGCTGCCAGCACGATGTCTTCCTTACGTGCTTCTGCAGTGACCATCAACACCGGAATGTGCTTGAGTTTTTCATCGGATTTGATCTCTTTGAGCAACTCAAAGCCATTCATATTAGGCATGTTGATGTCGCTCACCACAAAATCAAAACTGGAGTTGCGCAGCTTGTGCATGGCCACCACGCCGTCTTCGGCCTCATCGCATTCGGTAAAGCCGCTTTCTTTGAGCAGGTTGCGCACAATGCGGCGCATGGTTGAGAAATCATCAACCACCAAAAATTTGAGTTCAGTTGCCATGGAATAAACCTTTGTGAGCGATATTGAATGCTGACATAACCAGAAAACCCAATCCAGGAGCGTGTGATCTTACTGTGTTGCCACAGGTTCGCTGGCTTCTGCATGGCGGGCCCCGAGCAAACGCTCTTCGGCTTCTCGTGTCATCACCGTGATACTGATTCTACGGTTGGTTGGGCTGCGTGGATTGTCTTCGTCAAGCAACACGCTTGAAGCCAAACCCATGACGCGCGCAATTTTTTCGTCTGGCATGCCTGAAGCAACCAATTCCCGGCGAGTGGCATTGGCTCGGTCGGCCGACAACTCCCAGTTGCTGTAACCACGGGCACCAGACCCGTAGGGGGTTTGGTCGGTGTGGCCGTCCAAGCTGATTTTGTTGTCGATATCGGCCAAGGCAGCGCCAATTTCCAGCAGGATGTCGCGCATGTAAGGTTTGACAGTGGCACTCCCGCTGTCAAACATCGGTCGCTTCTGGTCGTCCACAATTTGAATTTGCAAGCCGTCGGCGGTCATTCCCAACTGGATTTGCTTGCTGAACTCAGCCAGCTTCGGTGTATTTGAAATGATGGCGCTGATTTTTGCGCTGAGCTCGCCCAGCTTTTGTGCGTCTCGTTTAGCGCGTGCTGCTTTGTTCTGGTCGCCAGACATTTTTTTTGATTTTGCATCTCCGTCATTGCGCTTTGTCTGCCCGGCGGATTGCGTCAAATCGTTGCCGCCGCCATTGACCAAGCTGGCACTCGCGCCAGCTCCTGATCCACCTTGCATGGCGACCTTTAACGGGGATTGAAAGTAATCTGACAAACCTTTCTTGTCACCCTCGGAGGTGCTACCTAGCAACCACATGAGCAAAAAGAACGCCATCATGGCGGTCACAAAATCGGCGTAGGCAATCTTCCATGCACCCCCATGCGCGGAGTGGCCCCCTTTTTTCACCCGTTTGATGATGATGGGTTGTAGTTTTTTGGCTTCGGTTGCCATGATGCGCTGCCCGTTGCCCTATTTTTTCTTCACAAAGGCTTCCAACTCACCAAATGTGGGGCGGTCGGTAGAGAAGAGTACTTTTCGGCCAAACTCGATGGCAGTGGCAGGGTTGTAGCCTTGCATGCTGGCGAGCAGGGTGGTCTTGATGCACTGAAATTCTTTGCCAGCTTCTTCTACCTTCTGCTCCAGCAGACCGGCCAGTGGTTCAGCAAAGGCATATGCCAGCAAAATACCCAGAAAAGTTCCGACCAGGGCCGAGGCAATCATGCCGCCCAGCACAGCAGGGGGTTGACCCACCGACCCCATGGTGTTCACCACCCCCAACACGGCGGCCACAATACCAAAAGCAGGTAAACCGCCCGCAATGCGCTGCAAGGCAGCTACAGCGGCATGTTCTTCGGCATGGTGGGTGTCAATTTCGCTGTCCATCAGCGATTCAATTTCATGGGCATTCAGGTTGCCAGAGACCATCATGCGCAGGTAATCGGTGATGAATTCCACCACATGGTGGTCATGCCCCACGTCACCATGTTTTTTGAAAATTTCGGAAGAATGAGGCTCTTCTACGTCCTTTTCGATGGCCATCAGGCCTTCTTTACGGGCTTTTTGCAAAATGTCAAACAACAAGCCCAGCAGTTCCATGTATCTGGCTTTGGTGTACTTACTGCCTTTGAAGCATGATCCAAGCCCCTTCATGGCAGACTTGATGACCTTCATCTGGTTGTTGGCCACAAAGGCGCCCATGGTGGCACCACCGATGGTGATCATTTCAAAAGGCAAAGCATGCAGCACCACGGAGATGTTGCCGCCGTGGAAGATGAACACGCCAAAGACGCAGACCATCACAATCAACCAGCCAACAATGACGAACATAGTTTGAGTGTGTCAGAAGAAGCAAGCGCTTCAAGAAGTCTAAGGGTTCACACCATGTGAACCGGTCCCTATCATATCGTCCTGAAAAGAGTGCCCTTGAAGCATTTAATAAAAATGGCTTCTAGCCCTTGTTGTTAAAGCGTATGTAGCTATAAATTTATTTATTAATGCAACAAAATACCACCTGCACTGGCACCTTTTCCGGCGCGTGCTGGGGGCGTGCACAGACCGCATTCAAAATGACGTGCATTCTCGTAGGGTTCGGTCACATAATGTCCACCGCATTTACTGCATTTGGTCATGGCCAGCATCTGGTTGTCCACGAATTTCACCAACCGCCAGGCGCGGGTGATGGTCAGCAGGGGTTCAACGCCACAGTTGGCGATTTGTTCGGTGTACAACCTGTAGGCTTTCATCAGCGCATCGATGTCATCGAGCGCACTGACCTTGTTCAGGTATTCATAAGTGTTCAAAAACAGAGACGCATGGATGTTGGGCTGCCAAGTCAAGAACCAGTCAGTAGAAAAGGGCAGTTGCCCCTTGGATGGCGACTTGCCAGCTACTTCCTTGTAAAGACGCAGCAATCGTTCGTAAGACAGACTGGTTTCACTTTCCAGCACCTGCAGGCGCGCGCCGAGTTGAATCAGCGCGACCGCGCGTTCAACCTGCTTGGAATCATTCAACACGCTTTTTGTAGATGCGGTGGCCATGGTGTGTGCTCCTCGGTCTGGATTACAGGGCTTGCTCGAAACGGCCGGCCATCAAAATGCTGGCATGCAGTTTGGTTGTCGCATCGTTGTCCACCTTGGCAGCTGTATGGTTGGTGAGCAGTCCCCACACCATGTCGTCATCGACCCGGAAGCGGCACAGGAGCATGGGGCTAGCTGCAATTTTCAAAATTTGTGCCGGAGAAAGCATGGCAATCAGATCAGCAGACGCTTCGGAAATGCCCAAGCGGAACAACGCCTCTGCCTTGTCCTTGCGAATCACGTTTTGCGCCAACATCAAGTAGGTGAGGTTGGCATCACGAATTTCTCGGGAGAGTTGATCGTCGTTCATGTTGGGCTCCAGAAAAGGGTTCAATTAATTGGATGGTGTTTTGGGCTCAATTGCCTTGTTCACCACCATGGGACCGATTCTGGAAGCACACGCCAGAAACTTGAATCGGTTAATGGCTAATGTGGATGTCGGATCCAGCAGAATTCTTTGTAGGGAAAAACCTGACACGGCATTATTTGGGTGCATTTTTTGAAAACTTGGCACATGACCATCGAATGAACCTGTGGTCGTGCAGTGGATCCGCTACTGTGCCTTTGGTTTTGTCACTGAAGGGGGGGGATCGGTTGAATTGGGAAGGGTAGATGCTGCTTATCCTTGCTTTGCTGCGCTCAAGTTATGAAAAACTTGGTTTCGCTGGGGGGAAGACGGTTGAAAGCGATACATTTGGATTCGCAACCGGAGCCATGGGGCGCTTTTGTTTGCATCACCCCAAGAATGAATGCGAGGAATACTTCATGATGAACGGCAAGAGCATACTGGTCACTGGTGGAACAGGTTCGTTTGGGAAGCGGTTTATTGCCACGTTGCTGGAACGTTACCAACCAAGCCGTGTGGTGGTGTACAGCCGTGATGAACTTAAACAGTTCGAGATGGCTAATCAGGGACCATTTAACCGGCACGCTAAAGTATTAAGGTACTTTATTGGCGATGTCAGGGACTCTGAGCGACTGCGGCGCGCCATGGAAGGCGTTGATGTCGTCGTGCATACCGCTGCGCTTAAACAGGTGCCGGCGGCGGAGTACAACCCGTTTGAAGCCATTAAAACCAATGTGATTGGTGCGCAAAACGTCATCGATGCTTGCCTTGCCAATAACGTCAGGCATGTGATTGCATTGAGCACTGACAAGGCAGCGGCCCCTGTTAATTTGTACGGTGCGACCAAACTCTGCTCTGATAAATTGTTTGTGGCGGCCAATAACTACCGCGGTGCCCGCGACGTGAAGTTTTCAGTGGTGCGTTACGGCAATGTGCTGGGCAGTCGGGGTTCGGTGATTCCATTTTTTCTGGCTAAAAAATCTTCGGGGGTTATTCCTATTACGGACGAGCGGATGACCCGTTTCACGATTACCTTGCAACAAGGTGTGGACTTTGTGCTGGCGTGTTTCGAGCGCATGTGGGGCGGCGAGCTCTACATCCCCAAAATCCCGTCCTACCGCATTGCTGATGTGGCGCAAGCGGTGGCCCCGGAGTGCCGCACCGAGGTGGTTGGTATACGGCCCGGTGAGAAGTTGCACGAAGAAATGATCACGGACACCGATGCGCTAAGCACGCTTGATTTTGGCGACGATTACGTGATTTTGCCCGCTACCCCGTTATGGGATCACACTGAATTTGCTTCGCGAAGTGGCACGCAACCGGGCATTCCGGTGCCTTTTGGCTTCCGGTACAACAGCGGCGAAAACGGCGAGTTTTTAAGCGTCTCTGAAATTCAAAAACTCGCCGGTGACTGTGTCTGAGGCAGCCATGATTCCTTACGGTCGCCAAGACATCTCAGAGGCTGATATTGATGCCGTGGTGACGGTGCTGCGCTCAGATTTCTTAACGCAAGGCTCACAAGTGCCTGCGTTTGAGGCTGCCGTTGCGGCCTATTGCGGCACCGAGTTTGCGGTGGCGTGCAACAGCGCGACTTCGGCACTGCACATCGCCTGCCTGGCGCTTGACCTGGGTCCCGGCGACTTGCTTTGGACCGTGCCCAACACGTTTTTGGCCACTGCCAACTGCGCGCGCTATTGCGGTGCGGAGGTTGACTTCGTGGACATTGACTTTGAAACTCGTAACCTCAGCGTTGAATGTCTTGAAGCCAAGTTGCGCCACGCCAAGCAGGCGGGGCGATTGCCAAAAATTGTGATTCCGGTTGACTTTGCCGGGCAGTCTTGCGACATGCAGGCCATCAAAGCCTTGAGCCAAACCTATGGATTCAAGGTGATTGAAGATGCCTCTCACGCCGTTGGCGGGCGCTACCAAGGGCGTCCGGTGGGATGCGGCGAATGGGCTGACATCACCATTTTCAGCTTTCACCCGGTCAAAATTGTGACCACCGGGGAGGGCGGTATGGCCCTGACCAAAAATCCCGAGTTGGCGCAGCGCTTGGTCCAGTACAGATCGCACGGTATTGACCGTCATGCACCAGCAGATGTTTTTGACAGCCAAGGGCAGTGGGGTTACCAGATGATGGAACTGGGCTGGAACTATCGCTTAACCGATATTCAGGCGGCCTTGGGTGTTTCGCAAATGACCCGACTGGACCAGTTTGTTGACCAGCGCAGCGTTTTGGCTGCGCGCTATGACGCGCAACTGGCCGCATTGCCACTGACCTTGCCCAAACACGAGAGCAACGTTGCTTCAGCCTGGCATCTTTATGTGATTGGCTGGGACGAATCCGCGAGCGGGTTGAGCCGCGCGGAGGCATTCAGGCGTTTGCGGGCGGCCGGCATCGGTGTCAATGTTCATTACATCCCGGTGTATTGGCAGCCTTATTACCGGCAACTGGGTTTCGCACCGGGTTACTGCCCTAATGCTGAACGCTATTACGCCGGGGCCATCAGCATTCCAATGTATGCCAGCCTCAGCTTGGAGCAGCAAGATCGGGTGATTCGTACCCTGCAGGAATTGTGTCAAGCATGAAAGTGGTCATTGTGGTGCAGGCGCGCATGACCTC
>CAIOAQ010000219.1 GCA_903856025.1 uncultured beta proteobacterium | reverse complement strand
GTCCAACTCGGCCAAGTGGTGCGTGCGTAATATGGCGATGATCTTGTCTGCATACTCAGGATCGGTCGCGTAACCAGCCGCCGCGACCACCCGCGCAAACCCCTCGCCGTCGGGGTGATCGAATGCAGGCTTATACCTCGTGTTTCCCAGCAAGAAATCAGCATGGTCCTGGATAGCCCCCAGCCAGTCCGCGTATTTGCGCCACATCGCGGGGACCAGCACCCACTGTCCGTGGATGAACTCCCGGGTGCGCATGGTCACGGTCTCGCCCATCCACCCCCGGTCGGCTTTGACTCCAAACAGGTTGAATCCCTGGCTTGCCAAGGCGGAGGAACCCCAGCCAGACTCCAACGCAGCTTCAGCCAAAGTGAAACTCGCCGGGATCCGGGTCTTTGCAGCAGAGGACTTCGCTGCCGGCCCAATGCTGGCGATAAACTCATCCGCGGTCACCTCAGCGTCCTCCTATCTTCATGGTGAGTCCTGACCATGTCGCAACGGCCAGTGCGGTGCACATCAAGACGAAGACCGCGATAAAGCCCCTGTCGCTTGCCCGCCTCATGGTCTGGCCAAATCGAAGATCCTTGCGAAACTCCTCGACGGCGGCTGGATCGTCGACATCAATCCCCAGGATGGCGAACACGGACTTAACCGCCTTTCGGGCTGCCTCATCCGCTTGTGGGCAACTTGGAATGTTCGTTTGGCAATCGGCCATGTTTTTTCCCCTTATCAAGTGAGATTCGTTCCAGAGATTTGCCAGCGAGTCGTTCCCACCTTGAGCGCTTCTGCTTTTCCGTTGGCTGCAAGCGTCCTGCTACCGGTTGCACCAGACCCTGCCAGCACGAGCGTGTCGGCAGTGATGGCAATCGTAATCACACCAGCTGAGGTGTCATTGATAAACGTAAGCTTTGTGCCGACCGGATAGGGAACGTTCGCGTTGCTATCGATGGTCCAGGTGCGCGCTGTTGTGTCTGAGCTTGGGTGATAGATGTGTTTGCCCAGATCCGCCAGGACGGTGGTGTAGTTGGCGCTTTGGCTATTTTGTGGGGCACCCAGGCATAACTGATCGATGATCAGCATGGCGCGCTTCAAAATAGTTGCCGTCTCGATATCGCCCTGCTCGACATAAGGAAGGCTCAAGGCCGGTGTAAAGCTCGTTTGCACGACGTAGGCAGCACCACTGGCGCTCAAGCCTGCGTAGTTGGATGCGAGCGTCAAATGCGTGTCATCAGTAATGCTGCCCACGACGTAGGGCACTTTCGACCCCTGAATCGTAAACACCGATCCCGTCGAAATATTGGCGAGCCACTGGGTTCCCGTACCGACAACAGACGCACTGCCACTCGTAACAGCGACAGTTCCTGCCTTGTACTGGCTCACGGCTGCATCGCCCGGTATTTGTCGATGTAATGCCAAAGGTCATCGTGCCTGAATACACCCACCGGTTTGTTCGGCGCCCATGCCGGGCTAGCCGACATCAGTTCCTCGTAGTCAGCGCCTTCGACCCGGTAACGTTGTACGGCCTGTTGAGCCGGCATAAATACTGACTTCAAAGTGTAATTTGGGGTCATGCTGTTAGGGCTGTCAGCAACCGGCATGTTCTGCATCGTTCCTGCCGCCACTTCGACGTAGACGCTCAAGCCGGGGGTGTGGTGCACGATCGTGATTTGCTCTTGCAATGTTTGCGCCGGAATCGTTACGGTTCTATCAGTCATGCTGTTCTCCTTGGGGCGGCATTTGCTGCCGAAGTTGATCGATCTCTGCTTTCAATTCTTGAATGGATTTCACCAAGAGCGGGATCAGGTGTGCTTCCCCCATGACCCGCAAGTCCTTGAGGTCACCGTGGCGCTCGCCCGTGGTGTTTTCTTCTGTCTCGTCGACTGTGGTAATGATGGCGGGCAGGTAATCCTTACCCGCCAGGGCGGCTTCCACGTCTTGCGCAATGAAGCCGATTTGTCGTTCTTTGGGAAAGTTGTGAAAGTCGTGGGCTTTGTAGTCAAAGGTTACGGGCTCCAGCCCCATCACCACCTCCAGAGCACCCGCAAGCGGAACGATGTTTTCTTTCAGGCGCCGGTCAGAGGGGTTATAGATTGCCGAGTTCATCGCCAATATCTGGCTGTTCACCTGCAGCAGCCATGACGACGAATAGCATCCTGCGCCCAATCCGATGGTCACCACCATGCCTTGCGCATGGCCCCACGCGCGCATGGATTCGTACCCGACATTGGAAACGCAGTCCCCAAAAACGATCGGCTCGCCCCAGATCGTCAATGTCTGTGCCGTGGCAATCCCAGACGATCGGGTTAGGGCTGCGACATATCCACCACTGGAATAGGCGATCTCAACACTGCTTCCGCCATCGTAGGGTGTGGTGACACCCAGACAGCGGACATGCCCATTGAACTCGTTCATCCCTGTTGTTTTTAGAGCCCACGAATACCCGTCATTGGCCGAGTCGCAATAAACACCCGTGCCACCAGAAACGTAGGAATGGAAATAGCCTGCTGTGCCACCCGTACCTGCCGTAGTTGTCGACGACACGCCATAGCCAGAGTAGGAAGTAGCAATTGTCCGATCGCAGTTGATCCCCATGCCGCCGGTAAAATTGCCTGACCAACTGGACCCGGAGGCCGCAACATAGATGCCGGCATAGCCCGAGAAGCCGGCGGCGTAGTAGCCGTTGCTTGTAAAGTAACCGCCATAGTACGAATTGCTCGCGCCTTGCACCGCGCTCGAGTAGTAGTTGTAGCCGTAGACGCCGGGTGTGCCATTTATCCCCGAGTACCCTCCCACTGCAGCGACGGTGCCCAAGCCGCTCGAGAGGGTGCCGGCCACACCACAGCCGCTGGAACTGGTGCCATACACACCG
>CAIOAQ010000218.1 GCA_903856025.1 uncultured beta proteobacterium | reverse complement strand
GTGGCCCTGGATGGCTTCAATCTGGGTGGGTGCGTACCGGGTCAAATCATGGTCGCAGCGTTTGACCATGTCGCCAATCATGCCGCCCAAACCCATGCGCTGGCCGTCTTCAGGGCTGTAGATGCGGCTCACGCCATAGGCTTGCAACTCGGCGATTTCGCTGGGCACGATCACGCCGCCGCCGCCGCCAAACACCTGGATGTGCGCGCCACCACGGCTCTTGAGCAGATCCACCATGTACTTGAAATATTCCACATGCCCGCCCTGGTAAGAGCTGATGGCGATGCCCTGGGCATCTTCCTGCAGCGCGGCGGTTACCACTTCGTCGACGCTGCGGTTGTGGCCCAGGTGGATCACCTCGGCGCCCATGCTTTGCAAAATGCGGCGCATGATGTTGATGGCCGCATCGTGCCCGTCAAACAAGCTGGCAGCGGTGACAAAGCGTACTTTGTGCGTGGGGCGGTAATTGGCCAGCGCTTGGAAGTCGGCGGACAGGTCGGTCATGGTGCAGGTCTCCGGTTCGGAATTTGTTTTATTGACGCAAGTATCAGATCAGGGTTGACTTACTTGACGTTGACGTAAACGTAAAGGCGGATCTTAGCGGGTTTTGACCGTTCGTGAATCGCGTAAAGTTCGTGTATCTCAGATACCACGTCCAACCTAAGGAAACCGCGCATGACACACCACACGTCGGATACCCAGCCCAACGAACAAACGCCTCAAGCTGCCGAAGGCTATGCCGGCAATATCAGCGCCAACCTGGCCTGGGCCTGGGTGCAGGCGGGAGACGCGGTGCTGGTGGATGTACGCACCGATGCCGAACGCGCATGGGTGGGCTTCATTCCAGGGGCCACTGCCGTGGCGCTGAAGCAGTGGCCTGGTATGGTGAACAACGCCAACTTTGATGCCGAGTTGCTGGCGGCGGTGCCGTCGGGCAAAAAAGTGGTGCTGCTGTGCCGCAGCGGTGTGCGCTCGGTGGCCGGGGCCAAGCGCGCCACGGAGTTGGGGCTGGAGGCCTACAACATCCTGGAGGGGTTTGAGGGTGACCCAGACGGGACGTGTCATCGCGGCAACCTGGGCGGCTGGCGTTTTCGTGGTTTGCCGTGGCAGCAGGGCTGAACCAGACCCCAACGACACATTGAAGACAGAGCGGGTTTTCGACGCCTAACGGTGGTTTGTCCTGCAAGATTTCAGAACTACCGATAATGCCGCCATGAATTTTTTGGCCATTGATGTCGGCAACACCCGCTTGAAGTGGGCGTTGCATGCTGCTCCGCACCGGGACGCGCCTTTGTTGGCGCAAGGTGTGGAGTTTCTGGAAAACATTGAACGTCTGGCCGTGGGCGGCTGGGCAGGGCTGACACCCCCCACACGCATGCTGGGCTGCGCGGTGGCAGGGGACGCGGTGCGCCGTCGGGTAGAGGCGCAGATGGAGTTGTGGGATGTGTCCGCCAACTGGGTGGTTGCCAGCAGCTCTGAGGCCGGTCTCACCAATGGATATGACCACCCCTCACGCTTGGGCGCTGACCGCTGGGTGGCCATGATTGGTGCCTGGCATCGCAGTCTTCTGGCTGGGCCAGCGCGGCCTCTGGTGGTGGTGATGGTCGGCACCGCCGTGACGGTGGATGCGATTGATACCCAAGGCAAGTTTCTGGGCGGACTGATTCTGCCTGGGCACGGCATCATGCTGCGGGCACTGGAGTCCGGCACGGCGGGCCTGCACGTACCCACCGGCAACGTGAGCGAATTCCCCACCAACACCAGTGATGCGCTGACCAGTGGCGGCACCTACGCCATCGCTGGGGCGGTCGAGCGCATGGTGCAGCACCTGCGACAGCATTGCGGTACCGAGCCACGCTGCATCATGACCGGGGGCGCGGGCTGGAAGATGGCCCCCAGCATGTCGGTGCCTTTTGAGCTGGTGGATAACCTGCTGTTTGATGGTTTGCTGGAAATGGCAGCCCGCAGGTTTTAAGAAAAACAGGCGTTTGTCCCAAGAAAAATCTACATTGTTTGCTATCAACAATGTAGCTATAAATGCGCTATCTGGTGCCATGTGTTTTTTTGGCCGACCAGGCCTTGGCTGCATGATGTGGCAGGCCTAGGGTAAACCCTACTGTTGAACGCCACAGTTGGCGCGGTGCAAAGGCGTGCATACCATTCACCCCGCAAATTGTTGCTACTACATCTGGTACTTCATCATGTCAAAGACATCCATACGCAAACCCATCTACAAGTCACTGTATGCCCAGGTCCTCACTGCAGTCGCCATTGGCGTGTTGCTAGGGCACTTTTATCCCGAAATAGGGGTCACGATGAAGCCGCTGGGGGATGGCTTCATCAAACTGATCAAGATGATCATTGCTCCGATCATTTTCTGCACGGTGGTGGTCGGCATTGCCGGCATGGAAGACATGAAAAAGGTGGGCAAGACCGGCGGCCTGGCGCTGCTGTACTTTGAAGTGATGTCCACGCTGGCCCTGATCATTGGCCTGGTGGTGGTGAACACCCTTCAACCTGGGGTGGGCATGCATGTGGACCCGACATCCCTGGACACCAAGGCCGTTGCCGCCTTCACCGGGCCGGGCAAGATGCAGGGTACGGTGGAATTTCTGATGAATGTGATTCCCACCTCGGTGGTCGATGCCTTTGCCAAGGGCGAGATTTTGCAGGTGCTGTTGTTCTCGGTGCTGTTTGGCTTTGCGCTGCACAAGTTTGGCGGCCGTGGCACGCTGGTGTTTGATTTTGTCGAGAAGTTTTCCCACGTATTGTTCGACATCGTCGGCTTCATCATGAAGGTCGCTCCGTTAGGTGCGTTTGGTGCCATGGCCTTCACCATCGGCAAATACGGCCTGGGCTCTTTGTTTTCATTGGGCAAGCTCATGGGCTCGTTTTACCTGACCTGTTTTATTTTTGTGTTCGTGGTGCTGGGCATTGTGGGCCGCCTGAATGGTTTCAGCGTGTTCAAGTTTGTCCGTTACATCAAGGAAGAACTGCTGATCGTGCTGGGCACCTCATCGTCTGAATCGGTGCTGCCTCGCATGATGGAGAAAATGGAAAACCTGGGTGCGCGCAAGTCGGTGGTGGGGTTGGTGATCCCCACCGGTTACTCGTTCAATCTGGACGGCACCTCGATTTACCTGACCATGGCCGCAGTGTTCATCGCCCAGGCCACCGACACCCCCATGACACTGATGCAGCAACTGACCTTGCTGGCCGTGTTGCTGTTGACCTCCAAGGGTGCAGCCGGTGTCACAGGCAGCGGCTTCATTGTGCTGGCGGCCACGCTGTCTGCCGTGGGCGGCGTGCCGGTGGCGGGCCTGGCGCTGATTCTGGGCATCGACCGTTTCATGTCCGAAGCACGTGCGCTGACCAATCTGGTGGGCAACGGTGTGGCCACGCTGGTGGTCGCCAAATGGACCGGGGACCTGGACATGACGCGATTGCATCAGGAGCTGAACAACCCCAGTTCACAATCTTCGCAAGAGCCGGAAGCCATTCTGGACCAGCAGGTCGCGACCATGGCGGTCGGCAAATAACAGGCCGATGTCCTGAGCGCAGGTGAAGTGCCTGCACAGGCTGGTTTAAGAAAAATCAGCCTGTAGCCCTCGTAATATATGAGGTATGCGCTATTGTTTTTGATAAAACCAACGCTCTGCCAGTCGCACCCAGTAGGTGGCACCCAGCGGCAGCAAGTTGTCATTGAAGTCATAGCTCGGGTTGTGCAACATGCACGGCCCACCACCGTGCCCCATGTCGCGGTGGTCGCCATCGCCGTTGGCGATGAAGGCGTAACAGCCCGGTTTGGCCAGCAACATATAAGAAAAATCTTCCGCGCCCATGGTCGGTTCCTGAGTCAGCGCGTTCTCTGACCCCACGATGCTGGCCATCACCTGGCGGCAAAACTCGGCTTCCTTGGCCGCATTGATGGTGGGGGGGTAATTGCGCTGGAATTCAAAGTCCGCCGACAGGCCGTGTGCGGCGCAGGTGTGCTCGGTCATGACGCGCATGCGCTGCTCAATCAGGTCCAGCACCTCCAATGAAAACGTGCGCACCGTGCCCTGCAACTCGCAGTGGTTGGGGATCACGTTGGTGGCCTCACCGGTGTGGATCATGGTGACTGAAATCACCCCCGCATCGATCGGTTTGAGGTTGCGGCTGACGATGGTCTGAAAGCCCTGCACCAACTGGCACGCCACCGGCACCGGGTCCAGCGCGTTGTGTGGCATGGCAGCGTGACCACCCTTGCCATGGAGGGTGATTTTGAATTCGTTGCTGGAGGCCATCACCGGCCCGGGACTGGCCGCGAACTGGCCCACCTGCATGCCGGGCCAGTTGTGCAGACCGAACACCGCTTCCATCGGGAAACGCTCAAACAGGCCGTCTTTGATCATCTCGCGTGCGCCGCCACCGCCTTCTTCGGCGGGTTGGAAGATCAAATACACCGTGCCGTCAAAGTTGCGGTGCGTGGCCAGGTATTGTGCGGCTGCCAGCAGCATGGCGGTATGCCCGTCATGCCCGCAGGCGTGCATCTTGCCGGGATAGGTGCTGGCGTGCGAAAAGGTGTTGGCCTCGGCCATGGGCAGCGCGTCCATGTCGGCGCGCAGGCCAATCGCCCGGTCGGACGTGCCGCCCTTGATGATGCCGACCACCCCCGTCGTGCCCAAGCCCCGGTGCACTGGAATGCCCCAGTCGGCGAGCTTGGCGGCCACCATATCGGCGGTGCGATGCTCCTGAAAACACAGTTCGGGGTGGGCGTGCAGGTCCCGGCGCAGGGTGGCCAGTTCGGCCACTTGGGAAGTGATGGCGTCAATCAATGTCATAAATACTCCTTGCCGCTCAGTCTAACTTTTATGGAACAAGCCCACTCCGAAGCATGAAATTTGATGGTGAACTGAACTGGGCTCCTACAGCCTGCGATGCCTTCGTTCGTTGGGTTACGTTAAAGGGTTCAGCGGTCTTGTGCAGGATGGGTACTTGCAGGTCCGTTTGACCGAGTGCTGGACGTCAGCTGCGGTTCCAGCCATTTGTTTCGCACGGCCTGAGCGACGGTGTTTGTCTCAACCGCCTGCCACTGCAAATGGGCTGGACTGATCAGCACGATCAAAGGCCAACGGATCGATGTGGCTAATCACCACAGCAAACTTGTCAAGCAATATTCTGAAGGAATCGTGCTTTGCATCGGCCGAAACAATCCATCATCTCAGGGCTGTCCCATTGGATGCCTAATAATTCAATGGCCGACTCATTAACTTTCAGGACTCGATTCTTGGCGGACGACGGTATATCCAGTGCGCGCGCCAACGTTTCGCCCAAGCAAATCACGGCCTGCAAATGGCTGTTTGCTACAGAGTCAGAGTGATGCACGCGAATGGCCGAAACGACATCATCTGGCAGATTCCAGTATTCCGCCAGCTTGGCACCAATTTCACAGTGATCTGCTCCAAATATTTCAGCTTCCCTTTCAAGCAATCTTCCGTCAACTGAAGCAAGCTGGTATGCATTTGAAAATGCGCGCTCATCCAAAACATGAAAGCAGAGCTGCCCAACGTCATGCAATATGCCTGCTATGTAGGCTTGGGCGGGGTCTACCTCGGCCATCAGCCCGATTTCATGTGAAGTGATGGCGACGGCCAAAGAATGCTGGAAGAAAAAGTCGCCACCAATCCCGTTGCTGAAAAATCGATTCATGCCAACGTTGACGACAGTTCGTCGAAGACGATTTATGCCAATTAGAGAGGCTGCAGTGTAGGGGTCGGACAGGTCGGATTGAGCGTGGGCACGCCGAATGTGATTGGCCATCGACAAGACATTGCCGGATATAACCGGATCATTTCGAACGAGTCTCACCAAGACTTCTAAAGATGATCCATCGTCACGCAAAAGATCCAGTATTTTCAGTATTGCCGTCGGAAATGGAGGCAACCGACGCGCCACTTCCTCAATGTCATCCAGTCCGTACTTCAATTCGGACATAGCGTTGGCTGGGCTCGTAGGAGTGCGCCAAGTAATGCTTGGCAAGCAGGGTCTGGCTCAGGTCCGAATATTTCCTCCAGTCGAGCCTGAAACTTTGAATCGGAATGTTCCGCATCGGACACGTCAAGCGGCAGTGGATCGAACACCGCAACACACTCAACGTCCTTTGCCATCATCTGCGCGATTGTGGTTTCTGAAATGGTTGACCCAACTGCAACGAACATCGTTTCACGATTACCACTAAGACCCACCACTGGCCTTGCAGTCACCATGCCCGGCCTCACCGCCATCATTGGCAGCCAACAGTAGCGGTTTACTTCTTGCTGTTCCTCTTGATTCAAGGAATAACCTCACATATTTTTTGTCATGCTATATGACGATCTATACCAGCGTATGTCGATGGAACCAGACAAAGCATAGCACCGCCAAACTAACACCTTGGAACGGTAGTGTTAAGTTGATGGATGTGCTCGGTAAGGCAAAGCGTCGTTGGACTTTTTGCGCGAAGACGGTTTCATCAGGCTGGGTCACAATCCGCAGCTTGAGTCACCCTCACTTTTTGACCCATGACTACGCACACGATCGAATTTCCAACTGTCCAAATTCTGGGTGCTTGCCCGCACGACTGTCCGGACACCTGTTCCCTGCAAACCACGGTGCAAAACGGCATCGCCATCAAGGTGCAGGGCAACCCGGCGCATCCCCATACCGGCGGCGTGTTGTGCACCAAGGTGTCGCGCTACACCGAACGCACCTACGACCCTGAGCGCGTTTTGCAACCGCTCAAGCGCAACGGCCCCAAAGGCGCTGGGCAGTTCACCAAGGTCAGTTGGGATGAGGCGTTGAGCGATATTGCCGCTCGGCTGCAAGCCATTGCCGAACGCGATCCGCAGGCCATCTTGCCCTACAGCTACGCCGGCACCATGGGACAGGTGCAAGGGGAGGGGATGGCGGGCCGGTTTTTCAACAAGCTGGGCGCGTCGCAACTGGAGCGCACCATTTGCGCGACCGCCGGTGGTGAGGGGCTGGTGCACACCTTGGGCGGCAAAGTCGGCATGCGGGTGGAGTTTTTTGCCGAAGCGAAATTGATTTTGATCTGGGGCAGCAATTCGATCACCAGCAACCTGCATTTTTGGCGCTATGCCAATGAGGCCAAGCGCCGGGGTGCCAAGCTGATTTGCATTGACCCTCGCAAGAGCGAGACCGCCGACAAGTGTCACGAGCATATTGCCCTGCTGCCCGGAACTGATGGTGCTTTGGCGCTATCCATCATGCAGCAACTCATTGCCAACGATTGGCTCGACCATGACTACCTGGCGCGCTACACCTTGGGGTGGGACAAGCTGAAAGAACGTGCGCTGCAATGGCCGCCTGAACGCGCGGCGCAGGTGTGCGGCCTTGCGCCGGAGCAGATCCAGCGCCTGG
>CAIOAQ010000217.1 GCA_903856025.1 uncultured beta proteobacterium | reverse complement strand
TTTCTCTTCAGTGTCTCCTGAACAAAGAATTTTTCTATGTCTTCAACTGACTTTTCCCGCGCAATTTTTTTGACCCGCTTGAGGTCATCGCTGGTTAAGGGCACCTCAAAGTCTGGCTGTGGCGTGCCGTCAATGATGCTCGCCAAGTGGGCCTGCCGAATGACATGGTCAGTTGCCAGGATCACGGCGCGCTGCATGGTGTTCTCTAGTTCGCGCACGTTACCTGGCCAATCGTAATTCGCCAGCAGGCTCATCGCACCCTGCGAAATCTCAGACACTGTTTTTTCCAATTCGTTGCTGAACAGTTTCAGAAAGTGAAAGGCTAACGCAGGAATGTCGTCACGGCGCTCACGCAAGGCCGGAGAGTGAATCGGAAAAACGTTAATGCGGTAGTAGAGGTCTTCCCGGAAAGTTCCGGCAGCGACCATCGCCTTGAGGTCTTTATTGGTGGCGGTCACCAACCTGACATTGCTCTTGTGCGTGGTGGTATCACCCACTGCACGGAATTCATGTTCCTGAATGACACGCAGCAGTTTGGCTTGGGTAGAAAGTGAAATATTGCCAAATTCATCCAGAAACAAAGTCCCGTTGTTGGCCATGTCGAACATGCCACGCTTGTTCGACACAGCACCGGTGAAAGCGCCTTTGACGTGCCCGAACAGTTCACTTTCGAGCAAGTCCTGGCTGAGCGTGTTGCAATCCACCGTGATAAATGGCTGATCTTTACGCAAGCTGTTGTAGTGGATCGCGCGCGCAATCATTTCTTTGCCGGTGCCACTCTCACCTGTGATCAACACGGTGCTGTTGGTCGGCGCACACTTGGCAATCAGGCCAAATACAGCCTGCATCGGTGGACTTGAGCCAATGATGTTTTCGAACCGGTATTTGGAGCTGACCTCGGTCTTTAGCGAGCGGTTTTCCTGTAACAACTGACGCCTCTCAAGCGCCCGTTGCACCACGTGTTGAAGTTCATCAGGGTCAAACGGCTTGGACAAATAATCAAAAGCACCCAATTTCATCGCCTTGACTGCCGTTTGAATTTCCGACAACCCGGTCATCATGATGACCTCGATCGTCGGGTGCATTTCTTTGACCTGCTGCAATACTTCCAATCCATCCATCTTGGGCATCATGACGTCCAAAAGAATGACGTCGTAGTTGGTCACTTCGACTTTTTTTAAGGCATCAAAGCCACTCTGCACGGAGTCCACCATGTAATCGCTGTCGCTAAAAATACGTTTACAACTCCGAATAACGATGTCCTCATCGTCGACGATCAGTATGCTGACACTCATGACTTCAGTTCGCTCTGGTTATATTCAGTTTCATCACCAATAGGCGTGACAGGAAGATCGACCCGAAAAGTTGTTCCAACGCCAACAACGCTTTCAACGCTGATTTTCCCGCCGTGCGCTTTGACGATCCCGTAACTGACAGACAAGCCCAAACCGGTGCCCTTGCCCACCTCTTTGGATGTATAAAACGGATCAAAAATTCGCTGCAAGTTAGCCTGCGCAATGCCACAACCCGTATCCTTGATGGCAATTTCGATGAACGAAGTGTCACCATCCAAGCTGGTGCCCGCGTGTGTGCGGCTTTGAACCGTGATTTCACCTCTCCCCTCAATGGCTTGCTGCGCGTTCACCACCAGGTTCATGATGACTTGTTTTAACAAATCAGCGTCGCCCCATACATCGGGCAAATCGGGATCGAGATCGCATGTGATATCGATTTGCTGCAACGAAGCCGGCCGTTCAACAAAGCGCACCGTCTCTTCAATCACTTTGTTCAGATTAAAGTAGCCCCTGACGGGAACTTTCTCGCGGGCAAAGTCGAGCAATCTTCGAATGATGCTGGCACAGCGCTTGGTCTCACTGATAACCAAATCCAGATCTTCTGCATCCTCGCTGCCATCTGCAGCTTTTTTTCGCATCAGCGACGTGAACGTCAATACACCGGTCAGCGGATTGTTCAACTCATGTGCAATGCCTGCGGCCAAGACACCGATAGAGGCCAGTTTCTCACCCTGTGCGACTTCCGCACGAGCCGCCAGCAACTCCTTGGTGCGCGCCTCAACCTTTGCCTCTAGACCTTGAATAAATTCGTTCAACTCCGCTCTGGATTGCTTCAAGGCCACCGTCATGTGGTTGAACGATCCGGCAACGCGAGCAAATTCGTCTGCCCCGCGCATCGGAATGGTGTGATCAAGGTGCCCCGCGCTGACCTTCCCGGCCCCAACTTCCAGATCCTTCAGCGGCAGATAGACCATGCGCTTCAGCATGTAGCCGACGCTGGCCGACAGGAAGAGGATGAAGGCAAACGCCGCACCGATGATTTGTGTGGCATGTTCATCCATGGACTTGTCGATTGCTTCCAGCGAATAGGCGATATCGACAATACCTAACACCGACTGGTCCGCCGGGTGCTCGTGGCAGGATGCTGATGAACAACTCGCCTCGTTACGAATGGCGTGCATGCTGGTCAATACCCGGTGACCGGATTTGGACAGGGAAATATTCCACCTGGTTTCATCGCTCAACTGCTTGAGAGGCTGGCTGGTCTTGTGACAAAGAATGCAGGGCTCGTCCTTTTGATCCACAGTGGAATCCACCTCAGATTTCACATTGGAATGAACGACTGTGCCGTCCTTGCTGATCACTCGCAAGCGCTCAATGCCACTTTGCTTGCCAATGTCCTCAATGATTTTCCCAGCGATGTCGCGTTTGTTCAGAAGCATGGCATAGCGTGTGCTGGCGACAACCACGTCTGCAATCTGCGTCACGTGGCTCGCCACCACACTCTGCAAGTCTTCCTGCCGGTGCTTGAGAAACAGCCATGCAGACGAGGCGGTCGCTACTGAAAGCGCGACGAAGAGGTACAGGCCTACCTTGAACTTGAGGTTATTCCGAATCATTCATCAGATCACAGATCGTCAGGACTTCATAAATCCAATCAGGTGGTAGCACCAAGCTACCCCATTGGACTCATTTGAATCCACCTACAACCAACCGCATTGATCAAGGTCAAAGCTCCTTCACACGGGCCACACCACCCCATGGTCATTCAAAATGGCATCCATCGGCAAATCGTGGGCTTCAGGCTCAAAATCTGGCAAAAAATCGGTGCCAAAGCCCAACCCCACGGTGAACGGACGTGGCGACAGGTTGGCCAGCATGCGGTCGTAGAAGCCACCGCCGTAACCCAGCCGGTAACCTCCTGCCGCATAGCCCACGCAGGCCACAAACAGCAAGGTGGGGGTAATGACCTCGGTATTTTTGGGTTTAGGAATGCCGTAGGCATCGTCTTCCATCGGGCAGCCGGGGTACCAGGCATGAAAAGTCATGGTTTTATGAACTTTATCCACCACCGGCAGTCCAATCTTGCGCAACTGGGGCTGGTCGATGAGTTCGCCGTCTTCCTTCCATCGGTGCAGCGCAGGGAGCGGGTCAAACTCGCCCTTGATGGGCCAGTAAGCACCAATCACCGCCTCTGGGCGCCCCACCAGCCAGATGCGCATGATTTGTTGCAAATTGGCGATGCGCTTCTGGCGGTCGGGCAGTCGAAGGCGTTGCTCGATCAGGCGCTGGCGAAGGGCTTTTTTTTCATGTGCCTTTTGTTCTTCAGAGTTATTCATAATCTCCACATGCAGTTCAGAACGATTTTGACATTGATTACCCTCGCCGGGGCACTTTGCAGTGCGACCGCAGGTATGTTGGCGGCTACGCCTGCGGACGACGTGTTGCTGGAGATGAGTCAGGCCTTCAACCAAGGCCATTCCAAGCGCCTCACAGAACTACTCCCCAAGGCCAAAGGCCACCTGCTGGAACCCTGGGCCGCCTACTGGGAGCTGCGCGCCCGCCTTGACCGAGCCAGTGCAGAGGAAGTCACCGGCTTTTTACAGCGTTACCAGGGCACCTACCAGGAAGACCGCATGCGCAACGACTGGCTGCTGCTGCTGGGTGAACGCCACGAATGGGCTCGTTTTGTGACGGAGGCACCCAAATACCGCATGAAAGACGACCGCGAGGTGCGTTGCTACACCCTGGCCATGGAGCACACCCTGGCCCGCGTTGACATGGCCAATGAAGTCAAAGACCAGTGGTACACCCAAAAAAATGCGGGCGACGGCTGCTTGCTGGCCGCGCAACTGCATTTTGACCACCAGCTTCTGACCCCGGCTGACATTTGGCGCAAAGCGCGCATCAGCCTTGAGGCACAGCAATTCAAGTCCATGCGCGAGGCAGTGGCCATGGTCGCGCCCAAAGCCGGCCACCTGCTGGACGCGGCGCTTTCCAAGCCGGAACAGTATTTGACTAAAACAGCGCCAAGCAACGATCAGCTAGCGCAGCAAATGGCCGTACTGGCACTAACCAAAC
>CAIOAQ010000216.1 GCA_903856025.1 uncultured beta proteobacterium | reverse complement strand
CCCGCCTAGAAGCTGAACCAGTCAACCTTTTTAGCGCCCTACGCTTCGCCTCAGTGTCACAAAATTTCTTGGTGGAGAGGGCTGGATTCGAACCAGCGTACTCGTAAGAGGGCAGATTTACAGTCTGCTGCCATTAACCACTCGGCCACCTCTCCACAGTGAACCCCGGATTATGCCATCAAAATCTTAAGCTTGGCCGCTTCGATGCGTATTTTTGAAATACTGCAGCCAAGTTTCAGACTATTTCATTCTTCTCCGAGTTGTAAAGACTTTCGCGCCAGGCCTTGGCCTGCGAAAAATGCCCGCATCCTATGAAGGGCACCGGCGGGCGCAGCGCGGACAAGGGCGACGGATGATTGGCGCACAGCACCAAATGCCTTGAGGCATCGATCAGTGCCCGCTTGCTTTGCGCGTGCGCGCCCCACAACATGAACACCACGGGACGTTCACCCTGAGAAACCTTTGCAATCACCGCATCGGTCAACACTTCCCACCCTTTTCCAGAATGACTGGCCGGTTGCCCCTCTTCAACCGTCAGACAGGTGTTGAGCAGCAACACCCCATGTCGAGCCCATCGCTCCAGACTGCCCCCGGGATGAGGAAAGGTCGGAGGCAACTCCCCCAGATCGCGTTGCAATTCTTTGAAAATATTACGCAGTGAGGGGGGCAAGGCCACGCCAGGCGCCACCGAAAATGCCAAACCTTCCGCCTGACCCCTGCCATGGTACGGGTCCTGCCCCAGGATCACGACCCGGACATCTTCTGGCGACGTGAGTTCCAGCGCCCGCAAGGGTTTGGGGGGGAAGACGCTCGCGCCATCTGCCAGACGCTGGCGCAAAAAGGACAGCAAGCTCAGCCCCGCAGAAGATTCAAAAAAAGGAGCAATGAGTGCTTCCCATCCGGGGGCTACAAGCCAATTAGCAGAATCAGCAGACGACAATTGGGTTGCATCAACCATGACAGCGCCTCAAACGTGTGGATTGCAAGATGGGTCAGGCAAACAGTTCTGCCAGCGCTTCGCCCGGTTCCGCGGCACGCATGAACGCTTCCCCCACCAAAAACGCATTCACCCCCGCCGCCGCCATGCGCAACACATCGTCACGGGTATGGATGCCACTTTCACACACCACAATGCGATCAGCTGGCACAGCCTGCTTCAGCGTCAAGGTGGTGTCCAGCGACACTTCAAAGGTTTTGAGATTTCGGTTGTTGATGCCGATCAACGGCGTCTTGAGCTTGAGGGCACGTTCCAGCTCCGATGCGTCATGAACTTCCACGAGCACCGCCATGTCCAGGCTGAAAGCGATCTGCTCAAAGTCTTTCATTTGTGCATCGTCCAGACAAGCGGCAATCAGCAAAATGGCATCTGCGCCCATGGAACGGGATTCGTAGATTTGGTAGGCATCCACCATGAAATCCTTGCGCAGCACTGGCAACTGGCACGAGGCGCGCGCCTGTTTCAGGTAGTCCACACAGCCTTGGAAAAATTGCTGATCGGTCAGCACGGACAGGCACGCAGCCCCAAATTCAGCGTAACTCTGCGCAATGTCCGCAGGGATGAAATCGGCCCGCAACACCCCTTTGGAAGGACTGGCTTTTTTGACCTCGGCGATCACCGCAGCTTGGCCGGCCGTGATTTTGGCGCGCATGGCACCCACAAAATCACGGGTCAGCACGCGGCTCTCGGCATCAAAACGCACGGCAGCCAGCGACTTGCGCGCCAATGCCGCAGTAACCTCCTCGCGCTTCACCGCCACAATTTTGCTCAAAATATCAGTCATGTTGGGAGGGCTCTTTTGAGCCATTTTTAAGAATATGGATGAACGCGCGGTGCATGATCAGCCCCGCGACGATGAACAGCGCCGAGATGCCCAGTGCGATCCAGGCGCCGTCGGTGTTTAACAGCGCCATGTCATACCGCACTCAGGGCGTGGGCGGCCACCACCAGCGCGTCAAGCTTGGCCTTGGCTGCTCCTGATTCAATAGCAATCCGCGCTTTATCTATACCGGCTTTCATGGTTTCAACCACATTGGCAGCATACAGGGCGACACCGGCGTTGAGCACCACGATTTCTTTGGCTGGGCCGTCCACATTGTTCAGCACATCCATCAACATGGCGCGCGACTGCTCGGGGGTTTCAACCTTGAAGGCACGGTTGCTGGCCATGGTCAACCCAAAGTCTTCGGGGTGGATTTCATACTCGGTGACTTTGCCGTCTTTCAACTCTCCAACCAGCGTGGCGGCACCCAGACTTACTTCATCCATACCGTCTTTGCCATACACCACCACCGCATGCTCGGTGCCCAGACGCTCCAGCGCACGCACCTGAATACCCACCAGGTCCGGGTGAAACACGCCCATCAGAATGTTCGGCGCTCCGGCCGGATTGGTCAGCGGGCCGAGCAAGTTGAAGATTGTCTTCACGCCCATTTCACGGCGCACGGGTGCGACGTTTTTCATGGCGGGATGGTGGTTGGGGGCAAACATGAAGCCCACACCCACTTGTTCAATGCACTTGGCAATCGCATCGGGTTTCAGGTTGATGTTGACCCCCAGTGACTCCATCACATCGGCGCTGCCGCTCTTGCTGCTGACACTGCGGCCCCCATGTTTGCTGACTTTGGCCCCGGCCGCCGCCGCCACGAACATGGCACATGTCGAAATGTTGAAGGTGTGTGAGCCATCACCGCCGGTGCCCACAATGTCCACCAGATGTGTTTTATCGGCCACATGCACCTTGGTCGACACCTCGCGCATCACCTGAGCCGCGGCGGTGATTTCGCCAATGGTTTCTTTTTTGACGCGCAGCCCCGTGATGAACGCCGCCAGCATCACCGGGCTCCACTCACCCGCCATGATTTGCCGCATGATGTGCAGCATCTCGTCATGGAAAATTTCGCGGTGCTCAATGGTGCGCAACAGCGCTTCCTGGGGGGTGATGGTGATCGTGTGGGGCATGGTGTTGGGCTAGTTCAGCGTTTTATCAGTTCAACCAGTGTAAAAAATCGTTGGCCAAGGTCATTGGGCGGGATTGTCGGTCAAGGCCAGTCGGGCGGCAAAGCCAACAAACATGACCCCGGCCACGCGTTCGAGTGTGTGCATGCCGCGCTGCACCACACCCAGGCGCTGCGCCGCCCACGCCCCCAGGGCCGCGTAGGACAGGTTGACCGGCAAGGCGTTCACGGTGAACAACACCCCCAGCAGACCAAACATCAAAGGCTTGTTTGGTGCACCGGGCGCGATGAACTGCGGCACAAACGCCAGAAAAAACAGGGCCACTTTGGGATTGAGCGCATTGGTCCAAAAACCCTTCAGGCAAATTTGTTTTAAATCCATTTGGTGTGTAGCCCTCGTTCTATCTGCATTAGTTGCTTCTGATTGAATAGCATTCGAGGGTTTTGAAAAAACCAGGCGCAGGCCGACGTACAGCAAATAGGCGGCGCCCAACCACTTCAGCACGGTGAACGCGGTGGTGGATGCGGCCAGCAGCGCACTCACACCGACAGCCGCCGCCAGCACATGGACGAAACAGCCCATACTGATGCCCAAGGTGGCTACCACACCTGCGCGAAAGCCACCACGCAAGGCGCTGGTGACGATGAACAGCACGTCCGGACCAGGGGTCAGGTTGAGCAGCCAACCCGCCACCACAAACCAGCCCAGGTGTTCAATGCCGTTCATGAGGCTTGCCTGTCAGTTGAACCGCGCAGGGACGTGCATGTGTGCCTGCGTCATTCGACCACTCAAACCGCGCGCTCAGGGTTCAAAAAGAAGGCACGCAACACCTTCACCGCGTGGTCGATTCCTGCCGCGTCGACATCCAGATGGGTGACGAATCGCAAACGGTACAGCCCGGTGGCCAACACCCCGTGCGCTTGCAGGTAAGGCATCAATTCGGCGGCGCGCGTCTTGGCTTGGCCAGCCAAATCGACAAACACCATGTTGCTCTGGGGTGCTTCCACCTCCACACCGGGCAAACCCTGCAGGCCGTCGGCCAAGCGTTGGGCCAAGGCATGGTCATCGGCCAGCCGGGCCACGTGTTGATCCAGCGCATGCAAGCCCGCCGCAGCCAGCACGCCGGCTTGACGCATGCCTCCGCCAGCCATTTTTCGCACGCGATGGGCGCGGGCAATCAGCGCCTTGCTGCCACACAGAACGGAGCCCACCGGCGCACCCAGCCCCTTGCTCAGGCACACCGACACCGAGTCAAAGCACTGGGCAATACGCCGCGCCTGGGTATGAATGGCTTCAACAGTCGGCCGACGATCAGGTTGACTTGCTACATTATCAGGAGCGTATGGCGCTTGTACTACGTGGGCTATCGCTTCATTTATCTTATAAGAAGGTGTCAGCTGCATGGCCTGTGCAACCGCCGCGTTGAACAACCTGGCACCGTCCAAGTGCCGCCCCAACCCATGCCGCGCGGCCAGTTCGGTGGCCTGTTGCAGGTAGTCAAACGGCAACAACTTGCCGCCCAAGGTGTTTTCAAGCGCCAGCAGCCGGGTTCTTGCGAAATGCGCGTCGTCGGGTTTGATCGCAGCTTCGATGTCGGCCAGTGCCAATGTGCCATCACTCTGGTGGTCCAGCGGTTGAGGTTGCACGCTGCCAAACACTGCCGCGCCGCCGCCTTCCCAGCGGTAGCAGTGCGCGTATTGGCCCACGATGTACTCGTCGCCACGCTGGCAGTGGGCCAGGATCGCGCACAGGTTGCTCTGCGTGCCGGTAGGCACAAACAACGCCGCCTCAAAACCCAGCATGACCGCCAATTTGTCTTGCAGGGCGTTGACGCTGGGGTCGTCACCAAATACGTCGTCGCCCACGGGCGCGCTGGCCATGGCGGAGCGCATGGCCGCGGTGGGCTGCGTCACGGTGTCGCTGCGCAGGTCAGCCATGATGGGATGGTTTTTATGCATAAAATTG
>CAIOAQ010000215.1 GCA_903856025.1 uncultured beta proteobacterium | reverse complement strand
CTCGCGATTCTTCGCCTTGATCTCGCGGATGCCGGGAATCTGCTTGCTGACCGAGCGCGTGCCAATCAGGCCAAGCACCCAGGGAAGCTCGACCTCCCAGTCGTTTTTTTGCGCCGGTTCATTGATGTTCGCCACCAAGGTCAACCCGGCTGGCGCAGGTTTGGTTTCCCACATGGCTTCCATCGCCGCCAACTTGGTTTGCTGGGACTCACCCACGGTGTAGCCGGATTCGTCACCCAGCACGATCACGCTCAAGGCGGATGCCAGACCAAAGGCGGCGGCGACGCGAAAACTGCGCCTGGCAAACTCGACGTCCTGTTTCTTGAGCAGATACCAACTGGAAATCGACAACACAAACATGGCACCGGTCACGTAACCCGCCGATACCGTGTGCACAAACTTGGCCTGTGCGTCCGGATTGAACACCACCGCCCAGAAATCGACCAGTTCCATGCGCATGGTCTGGTAGTTGAACTCGGCGCCGACCGGGTTTTGCATCCAGCCGTTGGCAATCAGGATCCACAACGCGCTGAGGTTGGCGCCGATGGCCATCAGCAGCGTCACCATCAGGTGCTGCGTTTTGGACAGGCGATCCCAGCCAAAGAAGAACAGGCCGATCATGGTTGATTCGAGGAAGAAGGCCATCATGCCCTCAATCGCCAGCGGCGCACCGAAGATGTCACCCACATAATGGGCGTAGTAGGCCCAGTTGGTGCCAAACTGAAACTCCATGGTGATGCCGGTCGTCACGCCCAGCGCAAAGTTGATGCCAAACAGCTTGCCCCAAAAGCGCGTCATGTCTTTCCAGACGACATGCCCGGTCATGACATGAACACTCTCCATGATGACCAGCAGCCAGACCATGCCGATGGTCAGTGGCACAAACAGGAAGTGGTAGAGCGCAGTGACGGCAAATTGCAGGCGTGACAGATCTACCAGTTGTTCTGAAATCAAGGTTGAGCTCCCTGGGGATGCGTCCGAATACCTTGCAGCAGCTGTGCGGCGACTTGGTCCGCGTCAACCGCCACGCGTTGCTCCCGAACAAACCCCCACCAGAGCGCCAGCAGCAAGGCCAGCTTGACCAACAGCACAAATGCCAGCTTTCTGACCAGGGTTTTATCCATCGGGTTAAAGGCAGTCGGTAAAGCCGTGTGAGGTTGAGACAAATTGCGACCATGCCATCGTCCCCCGACTGGCGCACACGGTCTGTGCGCAAACGCACACCCGGCTACTGCGCTGTTTTCTGGCGCACATGTTCGGTCCGCTTCATCTCCCGATAGGCGGACCAATCGAGTTCATGCAGTTGGCGCGGGTACTGTTCCGTCGCCTCGAACCAGAGCTGCAGGCTGCGCTCAAACCGTTCTGCGCTTGGCAGCGTGGCAGAGGCTAAAAAACTGTCAATGGCCAGGTAATAGCGCATGGTGTTGCGTTCCACCACAGAGCGGATGCCATCGATCCATGCCGGTTGCCCGTTCACCGGCTCACCGGCCAGGGTGAACCCCACCTTGTCACGTCCAAGCGTTGTCAGATAAATCTGCATGGCCAACCTGCCCGTCAGGTTGGCGCTGTAAGAGTAGGTCAGGTGCAGAAAAGTCTGTGTTGGCGACAGCGCCACCGCTTCCAGTGCAATGCGGTAGTCGCTGGTTCCCATCGGGCCGTCCTTGGCCTGCAGCAGCACTTCAAAATAATCCGGGCGTTTGGCCACATCGGTGAAGTTGAGCACCACGCGCGTCGCCTGGGACAGTTTCTGAGGGGTTTTCTTGCCGATGTTGACGTTCAAGACGGTGCCTTTCGGGGTGCTGGCGGCATAGCAATACTTGGTATTGACGTGCAGAATCATCACCTCGCACCACTGTTGCGGGTCTTGTAACGCGCTGCTGACCTCCCCAAACGGAAAAGCCATCAGCGCATAAAGATCGCCGCGCAGACCTTGCTGCGTCTCGGAAGACAGCAGTACCAGCGGGCGCGCAAAGACGTTGTGCTCAAGCGGCACCCTGAAGGTCTCGCGCTGCGCGCGAAGGGCTTGGGCGGCATCAGGGCTTGCTTGCGCCAACCCAGCGGCCAGGCTGACAGCCAACCCCAAAGCTGCAGCACAGCGCCAGACGACAACCCGGATCATGTTGTCGCCATACCCCCGCATGTCTCAGCCTATTTACTGACTTCGTGGCCGATGACACCACCCACTGCGGCCCCCGCGCCGGTGCAGGCCAGACCGCCGCACAGCACGTTGCCGACGACCCCACCAATCACCGCACCCGTGGCGGTGTTTCTTTCCTGATGCGTCATACCGGCACAACCACCCAAGGCAAGCAATGGGACCAGCAACGCGGCCGACACGACGGCGTAAAAACGAGAGTTGAGTTTCATGGCTAATTTCTCCAGACAAAAATTCAAACATTCAATCGTGGCAGTGCTTGATGCGCCACGGACGAAAAGTCATTGTTGGCTTGGGGCCGGATGATGTCTGTGCGTCTGCGTACACAGTGCCAGACAATTCTGAGCTTGCTGACGTGGAATGCACCTGGGTAGGTCATGGCCATGGCACAACCTCATAGACACGGCGAATACATCACCGTTTCTTCATCGATCCCAACGCCAGATTGACCTGGACGACGCTTGCCAAACCGCGACCACACCTGCCGTGCAGCTCTCGTCAACGCACCGAACACCAGCAGCCTGATGTAGCCACGCTCGCGAATGGACGAGGGATATCTGTTTGATTTCTGGGTGGTGTGATGCAAGTTCATAGCCAAGTGTTGCCGCCCAGGCCCCTTGGCATCTGTTCGTTGTCACACACTGCCGCCCTATCTTTCGGTGGCCCACAAATGGAGGGGCGCAGTGACCCGAAAGATGCAGGCCACACACGCCTTCGATATACTGTTTTTTTAACCAGTATATCGAAGCCTGATGCCCCCCTCTTCCAACGACACGCCTGCCGCGCACGCGGCCGCCAACAGCGTGGCCTATGCCGAGTTGCATTGCCTCAGCAACTTCACGTTTGGCGTGGGAGCATCCCACCCGGAAGAGCTGGTGGCACCTGCCCATGCCTTGGGCTATGCGGCGCTGGCCATCACCGACGAATGTTCGGTGGCAGGCACTGTGCGTGCGCACACGGAGGCTAAGCGGCTCGGGCTGAAATTGCTCCCTGGCGCGTCGTTTGTGCTGCCCATGGACACCGGCAGCGTCACTGTCGTTGCACTGGCGCGGGACCTTGAGGGTTGGGGCGACCTGTGTGAGTTCATCACCGTGGCACGGCGCAGCGCCCCCAAAGGGCAGTACCAGGTGCGCCAACACGACGCACCCTGGCACAAGCTGCTTGGCTGCGAGTTGATCTTGAAGCTGCCAGATGCTATTAGCCTAGTAGCTGCTTACGAAGCAATCACGTGGGCTAGAGCCACATTTTATCCGCATGTTTGGCTGGGCGTGTCTTTGCAGCTGGGCCCCACCGATACGCAGAACTTGCACCAGTTGCAACACATCGCCCAACACACCGGTGTGCCGCTGGTGGCCGTGGGCAGTGTGCTGATGCATGTGCGCTCGCGCAAACCCTTGCAGGATGTGCTCACCGCCGTCCGCTTGGGCCAACCGGTGGCAGCGTGCGGTCTGGCCCTTCAAGCCAACGCCGAGGCGCATTTGCGATCGCTGCAACGACTGGCACAGCTTTATCCGCCTGAGCTGCTAGCCAACACGCGGGTGGTGGCCGATCGCTGCCGCTTCAGCCTGGATGAACTGCGCTACCAGTACCCGCAAGAGGCCGTGCTGCCCGGCCTCACCCCCAGCGAAACCCTACGCCAGTTCACCAGCCAGGGCGCCAGTCGCCGTTACCCGCAAGGTGTACCCGCCAGCGTGCAACTGCAACTGGAACATGAGCTGACGCTGATTGCCGACCTGAAGTACGAGATGTATTTCCTGACGGTGCACGACATCGTCGCCTTTGCCCGTCGCCAACACATTTTGTGCCAGGGGCGCGGCTCAGCGGCCAATTCAGCGGTGTGTTACTGCCTGGGCGTGACCGAGGTGGACCCGGCACGCTCCAATGTGCTGTTTGAACGCTTCATCAGCCGTGAACGTGACGAGCCACCCGACATTGATGTGGACTTTGAACACCAGCGGCGCGAAGAAGTCATCCAGTACATCTACAGCAAGTACGGCCGTGACCGCGCCGCCCTGACCGCCGTGGCCATCAGCTACCGCCCGCGCAGCGCCCTGCGCGATGTGGGGCGGGCGCTGGGTATGCCTGAGGCCCTGATCAGCGCCATGTCACACGAGCACCCCGGCATGTACAGCCGCGCCGTGCTGGCGGAGCGTTTGCAAGCGGCACTGGCACGTCTGGGTGACGACTTTGCACCACCGCCTGAGAAAACCCTGCAACAGTGGCTGAGCTTGAGTCAGCAGTTGCAGGGCATGCCGCGCCATCTGAGCCAACATCCCGGTGGCTTCGTGCTGACACGCGGGCCACTCACCCGACTGGTGCCGGTGGAAAACGCCGCCATGCCCGAGCGCTCCATCGTCCAGTGGGACAAGGACGACCTGGATGCGCTGGGCCTTTTGAAGGTGGATGTACTTGCACTGGGCATGCTCAGCGCCATCCGCCGCTGCCTGGAACTGGTGGGCCTGCGCCGTGGTGTGCCGTTTGAGATGCAGGACATACCCGCCGATGACCCCACCACCTTCGACATGATCTGCGCCGCCGACACCGTGGGTGTGTTCCAGATCGAGAGCCGCGCGCAAATGAGCATGCTGCCGCGCCTGAAGCCGCGTTGCTTTTACGACCTGGTGGTCGAAGTCGCCATCGTGCGCCCAGGGCCGATCCAGGGCGGCATGGTCCACCCCTACCTGAAGGCACGCGAACACCCCGATCAGGTGGCTTATGCCAGTCCGGCGCTCAAGGACGTCCTGAAGCGCACCCTGGGTGTACCAATTTTTCAAGAGCAGGTGATGCAGATCGCCATGGCCGCTGCCGATTTCACGCCGGGTGAAGCCGATCAGTTGCGCCGCTCCATGGCCGCATGGAAACGCAAGGGCGGTGTGCACAAGTTCTATGACCGACTGGTCGGTGGCATGCTGAAAAATGGCTATCCCCTTGAATTTGCCGAGCAACTCTTCAAGCAGATCGAAGGCTTTGGCGAGTATGGTTTTCCGGAAAGCCACGCCGCCAGTTTTGCCCTGCTGGTGTGGGCCAGCTGCTGGCTGAAAAAGCATGAACCCGCCTGTTTTCTGGCCGCCCTGCTCAACAGCCAGCCGATGGGGTTTTATGGGCCGTCACAGCTGGTGCAAGATGCGCAACGTCACGGCGTGACCGTGCTGCCGGCCGACGTGCAGCACAGCGACTGGGACTGCACGCTGGCGCGAGACCTTGGCGCGGTTCGCCTAGGCCTGCGTCTGGTCAGCGGTCTGAGCGAAGGGGTCGGTCAACGCATCGTCACCATCCGCCAGAGGCAAGCCTTCATCAGCACCCAAGACCTGGCGCTGCGCGCCGAACTGGAACGCAGCGACCTGAATGCGCTGGCCAGTGCCGATGCGTTGATCAGCTTGAGCGGTCACCGCCGTCAGCAGGTGTGGGAAGCCAGCGCCCTCAACCGTGCCCCCGCCCTGTTGCGCGACGCGCCGGTCCATGAAGCAGCCTTGCAGTTGGTGGCAGCACCAGAAGGCGAGGAAGTGCGCTTTGATTACGCCACGCTTGGCCTTACTTTACGCTCACACCCCTTGTCGTTATTGCGTAGCAAGCTATCAAATATGAAGTTATTGACAGCCGAGCAATTACGAAAGTTGCCTCATAACCGCCTGGTGCGCGCCTGCGGGCTGGTGACCATGCGCCAAAGCCCGGCCACGGCGCATGGCGTGACCTTTGTGACCTTGGAAGATGAAACCGGCACAGTGAACGTGATCGTTTGGAAAGCGCTGAAAGAGCGCCAGCGCAGCGAACTGCTGCATTCAAGGCTGTTGGCGGTCCACGGCACCTGGCAGCGTGACGAAGACAGCGGCGGGCAAGTCTGCCATGTGATCGCCGGTTTTTTGCGCGACCTCACCCCACTTTTGGGGGATTTGACAACGCACAGTCGTGAATTTCACTGAGCAGTGGCTGGCTCAACTGGCCTCAAATTGCGCCACGTTTTTACCCTTGAACGGTGCATAAAACGCCTTGATCTTGAGCATGTCCGCCTCCAGATCGCCGCTGGGCATGAACATCGGGCCCAGACCACTGATCCGGCGCTGGTAGTCCATGTAAGCCAGCACGATCGGCACTTGCGCAGCCATGGCGATGTGATAGAAGCCGGTTTTCCAGTACCGCACCTTGCTGCGTGTGCCCTCGGGCGGCACGATGAGCTGCAGCGCCCCTTGCGCATCCATGATGGCCTGCGCAGACGCAGCCACCAGGTTGTTGGTTTTGGACCGGTCCACCGCAATGCCCCCCAGCCAGCGCATGACCGGGCCAAACGGAAAACGAAACAGGCTGGCCTTGCCCATCCAGTAAATGTTCAGCCGCAAAGAAAATGCCACCATCAGTGTGTAGGGCAAATCCCAGTTGCTGGTGTGCGGTGCCGCAATGAACACGCTTTTACGCGCCTGCGCAGGCAGTTCGCCCAACACCTTCCACCCCGCGAGTTTGAGATAGATGATCGACACCCAGCGCAGCAAGGTGTTGACCACCGGGGTAGAAAAAATGGTGGGGCTCATGTTCGGGCGTGGAGGGGTTATTTAATATTGCTCTTGCAGCCTGGAAACCGGGGTGCTGGGGTTGTTGTCACAGATTCCGGGGGGACTGCATCTGCACCACCCGAGCGGTACAGATCCCAACCTGCACCTTTGAAATACAGCGTCCAGCCAGGCGTGTGGGTCACCAACGGCAACCCTGAGCGGGTCATGAACCAGTTGCCGGAGGCCTCACCCGCACGCACCAGTGCCTCGGGCGTTTGAAGCACTTGCGCAGCCTGGGCATCAAAGTCGGCACCTTCAAACAACTCGCGCTGCCAACCATCCCCTGCGGCTTTGCGCAGCGTGGGCCAGTCCTCCACCATCACGATAGCGCGGGTGGTTTGTACATAAAACGGCAGATCGTAGGGATAAGCACCCGAGGCGTAAAACGTATCGGTCGGCTTAGCTGCACAGGCCAGCACCTCGGCCACGTCTTTGGATCGTCCCTTTTGGGTGACATCACCCACCTTGAGCACGATGCCAAGCGCGATGCAAAAGTTCACCACACACAAGCCCACGAACCATTTGCCGGCGTAAGCGCGTCGTGCCATGACACGCCCCCAACCCAGCGAGGCCAGCAGCGCCAGCGGCGGCAGCACCGGCAGGATGTAACCCACCAATTTGGAGTGGGGAATCGAGAAAAACACCAGAATACCCAACACCCAGGACCAGCACAAACGCCACCACGCCTGCGTCATGCCAAGCGCATGGGTGCGCGTCATGGTGGTCACCCGGCGCACTTGCCCCAACGCAAAAAACACCCACGGGAACAGCAACAGCGCCAGCGCCAGCAGGTAAAACCACCAAGGCTGCTGGTTGTTATAGGTCGCCGCCGTGAAGCGGTTGAACTGCTGACCGATGAACATGTAGTTGAAAAACCCCGGGTAGGTGCGCTGCGCCAGCACAAACCAGGGGCCGGCTACCAGCGCAAACAAACCCAAGCCACTGATCCAGGGCAGATACAGGATTTTTTTGAGCTGGTGTGTCCAGATCAGCCAGATCAGCAGCACCAGCCCCGGCAAAGCAAAACCGATCATGCCTTTGCTGAGCATGCCCAAGGCGCATGCCAAAAAACCCAGCCGCGCCAGCCAGGCGTTGGGCTTGACCCCGGCCATGAAGGCGAAGGCAAAGCTCCAGATGGCCAGCCCGATCCAGGTCGCCACCAGCATGTCGTGGTTGACATATTGGCCGCCCACCCAGAACCCCAGGCCGGTGCCCAGCATGACCACGGCGCGCCGGGCAATGGTCTCGGTGCTGATGCGCCTAGCGGCAAGGTACAGAGCGACCAGCATCAAACCGGCGTGCAACGCAGGCACCAGGCGCAAGGCCACCTCGTTCACACCAAACGTGGCCAGACTGAGGGCATCGAGCCAATGCAACAGCGGCGGTTTGTGGAAAAACGGCAGGCCATTCAGCCGAGGTGTGAGCCAGTCGCCGCTGACCAGCATCCAGCGGCCAATTTCACCGTAGCGCCCTTCATCGGGCACCGCCAGAGGCCGCAACGAGGCAAACACCAGCAGCATCAGCCACAACGCGCCAAGAATCAACCAGGAGGTTCGCCGTTCGTTGTTGGAAGAGGCCACAGGGCTCATAGATGGGGTGTTCAAAATATGGAAAAGCCCGGATAAACCGGGCTTTGGTTTTGCCAATGGTAGATGATTTACAAACCAGCGGCAGCACGCAAGGCGGCTGCGCGGTCGGTACGCTCCCAAGTGAACTCGGGCTCTTCACGACCAAAGTGGCCATAGGCAGCCGTTTTCTCGTAGATCGGACGCAGCAAATCAAGCATCTGGATGATGCCCTTGGGACGCAGGTCAAAGTGCTCCATCACCAGCTTGGCAATTTGATCGTCAGGGATCACGCCGGTGCCTTCGGTGTACACCGTCACGTTCATGGGTTTGGCCACACCAATGGCGTAAGCCACTTGAACCTGACATTGTTTGGCCAAGCCCGCGGCCACCACATTCTTGGCGACATAACGCGTGGCGTAGGCCGCTGAGCGGTCCACCTTGCTGGGATCTTTGCCGCTGAACGCACCACCACCGTGTGGGCAAGCGCCGCCGTAGGTGTCCACAATGATCTTGCGACCGGTCAGGCCGCAATCACCTTGCGGGCCACCGACCACAAAACGACCGGTGGGGTTGATCAGGTATTTGGTGTCCGCAGTGAGCCACGCACTGGGCAACACCGGCTTGATGATGTCTTCGCGAATGGCTTCGTAGAAGGCATCGGTCATGCGGTCACCCAGGCTCATCTCTGGCGCGTGCTGGGTGGAGATCACCACGGTATCGATGCTGTGTGGCTTGCCGTCCACATAACGCATGGTGACCTGGCTCTTGGCATCGGGGCGCAGAAATGGCAAACGGCCATCTTTACGCAACTGGGCCTGGCGCTCCACCAGACGGTGCGCGTAGTAGATGGGTGCGGGCATCAGCTCAGGCGTTTCATCACAAGCGTAACCAAACATCAAACCCTGGTCACCAGCGCCGGTGTTGAGGTGGTCGTCAGACGCATGGTCCACGCCCTGGGCGATGTCGTTGCTTTGTTTGTCGTAAGCCACCAACACGGCGCAACCCTTGTAGTCAATGCCGTACTCGGTGTTGTCGTAGCCAATGCGTTTGAGGGTGTTGCGCGCGATCTGGATGTAGTCGACGTGTGCATTGGTGGTGATTTCACCGGCCAACACCACCAAGCCGGTGTTGCACAAGGTTTCAGCGGCCACGCGTGACTTGGGATCCTGTTCAAAGATGGCATCCAGAATTGCATCAGAAATCTGGTCAGCCACCTTGTCGGGGTGTCCTTCAGAGACGGATTCAGAGGTAAAAAGAAAGTCGTTCGCCATGATAAAGCTCCTAAAAAGTTAACAAGCATTTCGCGTTGCTTGGGCTTTTGGCGGCTTTCAGCGAACGCTTTAGCAGATATGTCAAAGATTTGACAAGGCACAATGGCGACCGTTTGGCGCATCCGTTGTGGGTGTCGCCCTGCAAGTAGTTCTGTAACTCGGCGACCCTGTTAGTTTATCTCACCCCATGAAGACCCTTTTTAAACTGCTGTCACACTGGCCCCTGTGGGCGTTGCATGGCGTGGGCTGGACCTTGGGGTGGTTGGCCTTTGGGTTGTCCGGCGTCTACAGAAAACGATTCGCCGCCAACGCACTTTTGGCTGGCCTACCCGCGACAACCTGGCTGGGGGCGGTGGGCGAAAGCGGCAAACTGGTGATGGAATTGCCACGCCTGTGGCTCGGTCGACCCGTGCCCGCGATTTGGGAGGGTGCCGCGCTCGTGGATGACGCACTGGCAAGGGGACGTGGCATTGTTTTTCTAACCCCTCACCTCGGGTGTTTCGAGATCGCAGCGCAAGCCTATGCACAGCGTTACAGCCACTGCGGCAAACCCATGACGGTGCTGTTTCGCCCACCCCGCCAGTATTGGCTGCGTGAACTGGTACAGGCTTCGCGCCAGCGACCGGGCTTGTTGACCGCCCCGACCACGCTGTCGGGGGTCAAACAAATGATCAAGGCACTGAAAAATGGCGAGACCGTCGGACTGCTGCCTGACCAAGTCCCACCTCAAGGCATGGGCATGATGGCCCCATTTTTTGGCAAAGATGCTTACACCATGACCCTGTCAGTGCGCTTGGTACAACAAACCGGGGCGACAGTGCTGCTGGCCTGGGGTGAGCGCCTGCCGTGGGGTCGCGGCTTCAAGGTCCATATTCAGGCCTTGCAAGCCCCCCTGCCAGACAGCCTTCCCGAGGCGGTGGCGGCGATTAACCACGCCATGGAGCAGCTGGTGTTGCAGTGTCCACAGCAGTATTTGTGGGGTTATGCGCGCTACAAACAGCCGCGCGAATCGCTCTAAACGCGCAGGCCATCGACATGGGAACCCGTTTGGTACTTTGGATGATGCGTCGGCTGGCTCGTTGGCCCTTGCCTTTGGTGCGTGCCTTGGGCGGGCTGGTCGGCTGGGTGCTGTACGCGGTGGTGGTGCCACGCAGGCGTGTGGTGCGAACCAACTTGCGTTTGTGTTTTCCGTCACTCAATGAGGCACAAATCAGCGTCTTGTCCCGCAAGATGTTTGTGCATTTCGCACAGGCTTGGCTGGATCGCGGTTGGCTATGGCATGGCGCTGAAGACGTGGTGCGCAGCCGGTTAAAACTCACAGGGGCCGTCACAGAACTTCAGGGCAGCCAACCCACCGTGATCTTTGCGCCCCATTTTGTAGGACTGGATGCCGGCTGGACGGCGCTCACTCAACAATTGCCACGCCACTTCACCACGATTTACACCGACCAGACCAACAAGCAGGCCGATGCCTGGATTTTGCAAGGCCGAAAGCGATTTGGCTCAGTGCAACTTTTTGGACGCATCGACGGAGTCAAAACCATCTTGTCGAGCCTGCGAAAAGGGGACGTGTTGTACCTGCTGCCGGATATGAACTTTGGGCCAGAAGATTCCTTGTTTGTCCCGTTTTATGGAACCAGCGCAGCCACAGTACCGTCGCTGTCGAGGTTTGCCAAGCTGGGACGCGCTAAGGTGGTACCGGTGGTGACACGAATGACGCCCCGGGGATACGACGTGCAAGTGCTGGCAGCTTGGCAAGATATTCCAAGCGACGATTTGACTGCAGACACTGCGCAAATGAACCTGCGCCTGCAAAGTTACATTGACACCATGCCTGAGCAGTATTACTGGGTCCACAAACGCTTCAAAGACCGGCCTGCAGGCGAAGCTGATGTTTATAATAAAACCGCCTCTGCCCCTTGATAAACAAGGAGGATAAGCTATTTATTCAATAGCGATCGTCGGATCGACCGCTGCTGGTATTTGCGCGCCAGAAGGATGCGCCCATTGCCACAGCAGGGTCGCGACATCCTCAATACCCAGCCGTTTGGTCGCGGAGAACAGACGCACCTCCCCCCCGCCAGCATTGATTTTCATGATGGACAAGGCCTTGGTTTGCTCGGCACGGGTGAGCTTGTCGGCCTTGGTCAGGACCACCAAAAACTTCAGCCCATCTTCAACCCTTGGGCGCACCACGTCCAGCAAGACTTCGTCCAACTCGGTCAAACCGTGGCGTGGGTCACACATCAGCACAATGCCTTTGAGGTTTTCGCGGGTCACCAGGTAGTTGGCCATGACTTGTTGCCAGCGAATTTTGTCTTGCTTGGGCACTGCGGCGTAACCATAGCCCGGCAAATCCGCCAACACCGCGTCCATCACCCCCTGTTTGCCCAACGAAAACAGGTTGATGTGCTGGGTGCGTCCGGGCTTCTTGGATGCGAAAGCCAACTGCTTTTGCTGCGTCAAGGTGTTGATGCAGGTGGACTTGCCAGCGTTGGACCGCCCGACAAAGGCGATTTCAGGCACCTCCAGCGGGGGCAAAAACTGCAGTTGAGGTGCGGTGGTGAGAAATTTGGCGGTGTGCAGCCATCCCATTGCGGCAACTGGACTCACGGTTTGAGGAGCCCCATCGCCAGATTGTGAGGGCTGCGGAGTCGTTGGGCTATTTGGTTTTGTCATGAGGTGCACGCTGTAGAAGAGGCCCATTGTAGAATTGCACCGCTTTCCCCCTCAATTTACTGATACGTCCTCCTATGAAGCTGATTGCCACATTCACCGTTGCCGCTGCGTTGGTCACCACTGTTTTCTCCAGCGCTGCCGGGGACATTGCTGCACCTGCACAACCTGATTTGGCAAAAGGTGCCGCCAGTTTTGGTGCCGTTTGCGCGGCTTGCCATGCACCGGACGGCAATTCCCTGATTCCGACCAACCCCAAGCTCGCGCAGCAACACCCCGAATACATCATCAAACAATTGACCGAATTCAAGGCTGGCAAGCGTGAAAACGCCATCATGAATGGCATGGCGGCCACCTTGAGCGATTCGGACATGCGCAACATCGCCTACTGGGTGAACAACAACAAGGCCACGCCAGGAGCCGCCAAAGAAAGAGAATTGGTGTTGTTGGGCGAAAAAATTTACCGTGGCGGCATTGCGGATCGCCAGATCCCCGCATGCGCTGGCTGCCACAGCCCCAACGGCGCAGGCATACCGGCCCAGTATCCGCGCCTGAGCGGTCAGCATGCCGATTACGCGGTGGCCCAACTGACCGCGTTCAGAGACGGTCTGCGTAAAAACAGCTTGCAAATGACCCAGGTGGCGGCCAAGCTCAATGACCGTGAAATCAAGGCTGTAGCCGACTACATTTCGGGTTTGCACTGATTACTGAACCGACCGACACGCCCCGGGTGAGATCGATCTCACCGGCTAAGGCCCAACGAAGCAGCCTGCCTCCCGCAACCTGCTTTTTTTTCGCCCAATGACGTCTGCGCCAACAGGTGCAATTCCCATGAGGCTGCAGATTTTTGCAAGAAGCCCTATGCTTGCAGATCAAGGGTCACCAAGGAAATGTCATGCTCATCAAACCCAACGCCAACGGCTTTGTTCACCCGGTGGCCAGCGAGATCACCACACTGTCTGCCTACCAGTCACGCCGCGACCTGATTCGCCTGATGGCCACTGGCGCGGCGGGTGCGGCCATGGCCTCCTGGGCTGGCCGCGAGGCCTGGGCGCAAAACTGGACACCGCCAGGACAGCGAACCGCCTTGGCACGTGTCAACTCTACGGTGGCAGGAGCGGTGACCATGGAAAAGGTCACCACCTACAAAGATGCCACCACCTACAACAATTTTTACGAATTTGGCACCGACAAGGCAGACCCGGCCCACAACGCCCACACCCTCAAAACAAGCCCTTGGTCGGTAGAGATCGAGGGCCTGGTAAAAAAACCGGGACGCTGGGCACTTGAAGACCTGCTCAAACTGAGCGCACAAGAGGAGCGTATTTACCGCCTGCGCTGCGTGGAAGGCTGGTCCATGGTGATCCCTTGGGTAGGCTATTCGCTGTCCCAGCTGATCAAGCGCGTGGAGCCGCTGGGCAGTGCCAAGTATGTTGAATTTGTCACCTTGGCGGACCCCAAGACCATGCCCGGGGTGGACTCGCGCGTGCTGAACTGGCCCTACGTGGAAGGCCTGCGGCTGGACGAGGCAATGCACCCCCTGACCCTGCTGGCGTTTGGCATGTATGGCGAGATTCTGCCCAATCAGAATGGCGCGCCGTTGCGACTGGTGGTGCCATGGAAATACGGTTTCAAAAGCGGTAAGAGTCTGGTCAAAATCCGTTTCACCGACAAGCAACCCGTCACGGCCTGGAACCGGGCTGCGGCCGAAGAATATGGTTTTTATTCGAATGTCAACCCGACTGTGGACCACCCACGCTGGAGCCAGGCCACCGAACGGCGCATTGGCGAAGACGGCCTGTTTGCCAGGAAGCGTAAAACCCTGATGTTCAACGGCTACGAGGCACAAGTCGGCCAGTTGTACGCGGGCATGGACCTGAGAATGTCCTTCTGATGCAGGCAGCGGCATCGCGTTCCAGGTCACTTTTCAAAACTGGCTGTCAGCATCGGGCCACCAAGCCCTTGGTTTTTTTGACAGCCCTGTTGCCTTTTGCCTACCTGCTGAGTGCAGCACTGTTGGACCGCCTGGGTGCCAACCCGGCGGAAGCGCTGGTTCGCGCCACCGGCGACTGGAGCCTGCGCATGTTGTGCGTGGTATTGGCCGTGACCCCGTTGCGCGTGCTCACCGGAGTCGCCGCAGTGGCCCGGTTTCGCCGCATGCTGGGTTTGTTTGTTTACTTTTACGTGGTGCTGCACCTGCTCAGCTACAGCGGATTTGACATGGCATTTGAGGTGGCCGATATCGCCAAAGACATCGCCAAGCGGCCCTTCATTTTGGTTGGCTTTGCGTCATTTTTATTGCTGAGCAGCCTGACGCTGACCTCGTTCAACAGCGTCATCAAAACGATAGGCGCCAAGAACTGGCAGCGCCTGCACCGGTTGATTTACCTGGTCGCCGGTTTGGCGATCCTGCACTTTTTTTGGATGCGTGCCGGCAAAAACAACTTTGCCGAAGTGGCGGTTTATGCCGCCATCTTGTCAAGCTTGCTGGGATGGCGGCTGTGGCACCGGCTCAATAGGGCACATTGACCTGAAACATCAAGGCCGCTGTGCCAAGCATGTCCAACTGGGCCTCCCAGCCAGACTTGAATTTGTACCCAAAAGCGATGATGGCGCCCGGTGAAAATCCTTTGTAATTGAGCGGTACCTTGTGTTCAAAGGGCGGTTTGTAGCCATACAACACGCCTGCCGTCCATCTGAACGACAGCGGCTCCACTCCTAAAATATTTTTGTAAACACCGCCCCATGGGTAAAAATAAGCGCTCTCTTGCCCAAACGAGTTGCTGAAATACACCAGCCCATCCAATTTTCCATCGGCATGTTCACGCTCTAATCCAATCATTTTCACCGGCCGGTGGTCCGTGTCGTAGGAGTAATGCAGCGTGTAGGGGCTGAATTGCCAATGGGTTTGTATACCGTTGCCACTCAACTCCGGCAAAATGGATTGCGCCCAGACGGCACTGGACAAATGCCCCACAATCAGGGCCAAAGCGACACGAATCAGTATTTTCATGGTTAGTCAGTTCAGCTTAAATAAACAAAAGCGGCACAGTGTAACGGCGGCATGGTTCGTGCGAATCCTGCTGGCTTTGGGCTTGTCTCTGGCATGCAACGGCTGTGCCTGGCTCGACACCCAGCAGCGCCTGCTGATCTACCGCCCCACTGCATCAAAAATTTCCGCTCAGGATGCCCTGCAAAGTGGGGACCGACACTACTTTGTGGACTTGCCCGCTGCCACGCCCGCGCAACGCCTGGCCTTCTGGTGGATGCCACAAACACAGCCACAGGCGCCTACCCTGCTGTACTTTCACGGCACCTTTCGCAATCTGGAAGGCAACCTGCGCAAGATGGAAGCCTTGCGCAGCGCGGGATTTTCGGTGCTGGGGGTGGACTACCGTGGCTGGGGCGAAAGCAGCCCGCTGGTGCCGTCTGAAAAAAGCATCCTGCAAGATGCGCAGGTTGCCTGGGCCGAATTGCAAAAGCTGCAGCCCATGGCCCATCAACGGTTCATTTATGGACACTCCATGGGCAGTGGTGTCGCAGTGAGTCTGGCCAGTCGCTTGCCCGCAAAAGACTATGCCGGTTTGGTGCTGGAGTCGGCGTTTACGAGCTTCAGCGACGTGGCCCATGAAGCGGGTTGGCTCGCGCGGGTGTTTGATCTTTTTAATCCGGAGCAGTTTGACTCCTTGTCCAAAATTGGCCGGGTTCATGCGCCCCTGTTGATGCTGCACGGCGATCAGGACACCACCATCCCCATGGTGCTCGGACAACGTTTGTATGCCGCTGCCTTCCAGCCCAAGCAGTGGGTCACCATTGAGGGCGCGGCGCACAGCGACCTGGACCAGGTCAACCCCGATCGTTACCGAGCTGCGTTACAAGAATTTTCGGCCCATTATTCGTCAAGCCGGTAGGTTCAAGTCAGCCGGCAGCACCCACTGCAGTTGGGCGCGCAATTGAGGCGCGGATTCAAACACGATGCCTTGCCATCCACAGGCCCTGGCACCGGCCACATTGGCTGCCAGATCGTCAATCAGCAAGGTGTTGGCCGGTGTGAGTCCATACTGACGCTCTAGCAGTGCAAACAACTTTGCATCCGGCTTGATGCATTGAACATCACCAGAAAACACGCCGCCGTCAAACCACTGCAAGAACCCGTGCTTGCGCTCCAGCACCCTGGCGTAGGGCACCGGCATGTTGGAAAGAAAGTACAAACGGATTTGATCCGACTCGCGCTCACGCAAGCTGCACAACTGGGTCAGCAATGCCAGCGTTTCCGGCATCGGTTGAAGATGGTCGGCGATGTCGTCAATCAGCCGCCCAAACGCCTGCGTATCCAGCCCCAGCCGTTCAGAAGTGGATGAACAAACCTCCTGTGCAGACACCACGCCGCGGTCAAATTCATGCCAGTGGGTGTGCCCAAAGACAGCCGCAGCCAGCTCAGCGGCCTGCCGTGCCGTGCTGGCTTGCGCGGGAAAGTGCTTGCGCATCAACACGGCTGGTTGCCAAGTGAACAACACCGCACCAAAGTCAAAAACAAGATTCAACACCGTTGGGTCTCCCTCATTAAGTAGCAGCGACCGCATCGGCGGCGCGCAAATCGCGGCGCAAACGGACTGCAAGTTCGCCCGGCTGGGTAGCACCAAGCCGCACTGTGGGTGTGCCATGCCAAGCCGCGCACCTCCCCAAGGCGTCTGCCACTGCACTGACCTGCTCGTCGCACCAACGCCATCCAGGCTGGGCAAATAGGCCCTTAACTTCGAATAGGCCTTGCGCGCGGTGCGCCTTGGCATCCAGCCGGCCAATCAACTCGCCGTGGCACAAAATTGGCAGCACAAAGTAGCCGTGCACCCGCTTGGCCTGCGGGGTGTAACACTCCAACCGGTAATCAAAGTCAAACAGCGTCGAGGCGCGCTCACGGTCCCACACCACCGGGTCAAACGGCGACAACAGCGCCGTGTGGGTGGCAAGCAGCTTGTCCGCTGCCGCTTTCTTTAACAGTGCAGACTGGCTGGCATGCACATAACCGGGAACGCCCCAACTTTCCACCTCCACCCGCAGTACCTTGCCCTGCTCCACCAAATTGTTCAGGTCGGCATCTTTCAGGCGGGGCTTCGTCCGGAAGTAGTCGTTGATCCAGCGCGCCTGGGTGACGCCGAGTGCGGCAATGGATTTTTCAACAAATTGTTGCTGCACCCCATCCAGGCCCACCTCGGGCAATGACCTTGCTGCGAGTTGCGGCGCCACCCGTTCAGACAGGTCATACACACGCTGAAATTTCTCCCGCCGCGCCACCATCAACTCACCACTTGCAAACAAGGCTTCCAACCAGATTTTTTCTTCTTTCCAGCCCCACCAGGCGGTGGTGCGGTCGTCCTTGCGCTCAAAGTCAGAGGATTTCACCTCGCCCTTGTCACGGACATGCGCCAGCAAGGCATCGAGTTGTGCACGGTGTTCTACCTGCGCGCGTTGCGCACTGCGCAATCCCCAATGGCTGCGTTGTGCGCGGTTGTAAAGGCGGTGAGCCAGCAAGTCGATTGCGGGTGCAAAACAAGCCTCATGTGCCCAGGTCTCAAACACCTTGCCCTGTGCCAAAGCGTCGTCCAGCCATTGCGGCGGGTAGTTTCCCAGCCGGGAAAAAAGTGTCAAATAAGGGCTGCGCGCCACCACATGAATGGTGTCAATCTGCAGCAAGCCCATGCGGGAAATGCAGGTCCGCAATGCGGCTGGTGTGGCACGCTTGGTGGGAGACACCAGCAAGCCCTGCGCCGCCAGATGCAGCGCGCGGGCTTGTGCCAGTGTCAGTTCAAGCATCAGGAATCCTATTGGTATGGGCAGGGGATCAGGCACAGGGGTCACGCGTCGGGCTCATACTGCCAAATGCACAGAAATCGCCCGCCACGCAACCCCTGTGCCTGATCCCCCAACCTCACTCGTTACCCTCGCAGCCGCGCCAGCAAACCCGCCGTGGAGCCGTCCAGCCCCGCCGCATCACCGTTGACAAGCCGCTTCTCGACATCCTTGGCCAGCACCTTGCCCAGTTCCACACCCCACTGATCGAAACTGTTGATGCCCCACAGGCTGCCGGACACAAACACACGGTGTTCCTGCAAGGCGATCAACGCCCCCAGGCTGGTGGGGTTCAACTCGTCGAGCAACAGGAAAGTGCTGGGCCGGTTGCCGGTGAAATGCTTGTGCCCACCTGCGTCTGCTTTACCCAGCATCAAGGCCTGCGCCTGTGCCACGACATTGGCCAGCAACAAGGTGTGGTGGCCGTCCAGGCTGTGCTTGGGATGCTTGACCGCGACAAACTCCACCGGCACCACGTCGGTGCCCTGGTGCAACATCTGAAAATACGCGTGCTGGCCATTGGTGCCGGGCTCGCCCCACACCACGGGCGAGGTCGCAAAGGGCAAGGCCTGGCCGAGCACGTCCACGCGCTTGCCATTGCTTTCCATCTCCAACTGCTGCAAATACGCCGGGTAGCGTTTTAATGCGCTGTGGTAAGGGGCCACCGAGCGGCTGGTGAACCCGTGAAAGTTGCGGTACCACACGTCCAGCAAGCCCAGACGCACCGGCAGGTTTTGCGCCAGTGGTGCGCTGCGAAAATGCGCATCCATGTCGTGCGCGCCCGCCAAAAACTCACGGAAACCTGCGGCCCCAATGGCAATCGCCAGCGGCAAACCAATGGCGGACCAGACCGAATAACGCCCGCCCACCCAATCCCAAAACCCAAAGGTGGTAGTGATGCCAAACGCATTGGCTGCAGCCACGTTGGTGGTCAAGGCAGCAAAATGGCGGGCGATGTCGGTGCCGCCTTGGCGCGAAAACCAGGCCTTGGCAGACTGCGCGTTGGTCATGGTCTCGATGGTGGTGAAGGTCTTGCTAGCAACCAGAAACAAGGTGCTCTCCGGCTTGACCTTGCGCAACACCGCCGCCAGTTCATGGCCGTCCACGTTCGAGACAAAGTGAAAGCGTTTGCCAGGTGTGACAAATTCATCCAGCGCCACCACCGCCATTTGCGGCCCCAGGTCTGAGCCGCCGATGCCAATGTTCACCACGTCGGTGATGGCCTCGTCGGCACGCATTTGCTCGGCAAAAGCCAGCATCGCGTCCAGGGTGGCATGCACTTGCACCAAGTCATTTGATACGTTTGTTATAGCGGGTTGCGCTTGTTCTACGGGGGCTATAGCCGGATTTCTTAACAGCCAATGCATCACCTGCCGCCCTTCGGTGACGTTGATGGCATCGCCGTTGAACATGGCGTCGCGGTGCGCCTCCACCCCGGTCTGACGCGCCAGATCAAGCAGCAAGGCCTCGGTAGGCTGGTCGATCAGGTTCTTGGACAAATCCGCGAACACATGCGGCGCACTTTGGCTGAAGGCATCGAAACGCTTTGAATCCGTGGCAAAGGCGGCGCGCGCATCGAAGGCGCGGCCCGTGGCCTCAAACGCCGTCTGCAGCTGCCCCCATGCGGGGGTGTGGTCACAACGAGTTCGGTTCATAGGGGGTATTCCAAAGTTAAGCCTTGAATTCGGATGCGAACTCCAGCCCGTCGGACTGAGGTTCTTCAGGCGGCCAGCAGCATCTGGTCCAGCTTGCCCGCATCCACACAAAACGCGCGAATGCCTTCGGCCAGTTTTTCAGTGCCCACGGCATCCTGGTTCAGCGCAAAGCGGAAAGTGACTTCATCAAAGGTCTGACGCTGCAGGTCCAGGGTGGCAGCCTGCTGCGCGTCCAAGGCCTTGGCAAGCGGTGCTCTACTGGAGGCCAATTGCGCCAGCAAATCCGGGCTGATGGTCAGCAAGTCGCAGCCCGCCAGCGCGGTGATTTGACCAACGTTGCGAAAGCTCGCGCCCATCACCTCGGTTGGGATGCCAAACTTTTTGTAGTAATTGAAAATCTGTGCCACCGATTTCACACCCGGGTCGTTGGCATCGGCGTTGTCAGCCTCCACCCAAGCCGCACCGGCCGATTTTTTGTACCAGTCGTAAATGCGCCCAACAAAGGGTGAAATCAGTTGCACTTTGGCCTCGCCACACGCCACAGCCTGGCAAAAAGCAAACAACAGCGTCAGGTTGGTGTGGATGCCCTTGCGCTCGAGTTCAGCCGCCGCCTGGATGCCTTCCCAGGTGGCTGCGACCTTGATCAGCACACGGTCAATGTGAATGCCCTGCGCCTGGTACAGCTCAATCAGGCGCTCAGCTCGGTTCACCGTGGCGCTGGTATCAAAGCTCAAACGGGCATCGACTTCGGTGGACACACGTCCCGGGATGAGGGACAAAATTTCGCAACCAAAACGCACCAGCAGCCGATCGGTGAGTTCATCCAGCGCACGGCCTCGGTACTTGGACACGGTGTCATCGAGCAGCGAGCGGTACTCGGGCTTTTGCACCGCTTTCAAAATCAATGAAGGATTGGTGGTGGCGTCGGTAGGCGTGAAGGCTTCAATTTGCTTGAAGTCGCCGGTGTCAGCCACCACGGTGGTGAATTGTTTGAGGGCGTTGAGTTGGTTCATGCCGACATTATCCAGCGGCTAACGCCCGTCAAATACCAAAGAGTTACACACCGCACAGATCCAATAAGAGCTTTGCTGGATCATTGCTAAAACAGGTGCTTTTTTGTATAACTAAATCAAACGTTTGATTTAGTTATATACAATCTGAAGCATGAACGCCCAAGATCATTCCCAAGTTCCCCTAATGGATCCAAGTCCAAGCCTCGAAAAACCCCTTCGCAGCGACGGCCAACAAGCCCGTCTGCGGCTGCTGGATGCGGGACTGGCCTTGTTCGCCGAAAAAGGTTTTGCAGAAACCTCCACGCGCGAAATTGCCCAGACCGCGCAGGTCAATGTGGCCTCCATCAGCTACTACTTCGGTGACAAAGAAGGGCTGTACCGCGCCGTGTTCACCGATCCCAGAAACAACCCTTGCCTGAATGAGCAAGCGCCATCGGCCACGCCAACCGACATCCAGACCACCCTGCGTTTGATGTTGACCGGACTGGCTGACTCCCTCAAACAAGGCGAACTGACCAAGCAGTGCATGAAGCTGCACTTTCGGGAAATGCTGCAACCCACCGGCCTGTGGCAGGAAGAAATTGACTACCGTATCAAACCCAGCCACTTGGCTCTGGTACAGGCCCTGTGCCAGCACCTGCACCTAGCGCAGGCCGATGACGATGTGCACCGTCTGGCGTTTTCCATCTCGGGTCTGGCGGCGATGCTGCACATTGGCCACGATGTGATCACCGCCATTCGCCCGGATGTGATTGCAACGCCCCAGGCCATCGACCTGTACGTCGAGCGCATGGTGGTCTATGCCATGGCGATGGTGGATGCCGAGGCGCAACGCCGCGCGGCAACACCTGAAGCAAGCCGCCCGCCACCGTCGGCAACTCCACCACACAACACCCCATGATGAACAAGATGAACATCCACGCCACCCCCCTCGCTGCGCTGGCGCTGGCCCTTGGCCTGAGCGGCTGCGCCAACCTCATGCCGCCCACACAAGTAGATGCCCAGGTGGCACCCCAGTGGCAGGCACCGCTGCCCCACCAAGGCACCGTGGTCGGGCTTGGCCAATGGTGGCAACAACAAGGCGACCCGGTGTTGGTCGAACTGATTGAGGCCGCGCAGGCGGTCAGCCCGTCGGTGGCACAAGCCCTGGCACGGGTGGACGCGGCCCGGGCCACCCGTGCCGCCGCCAATGCCGCCCTGCTGCCCAGCCTGGATGCGTCGGCCACCGCCAGCCGAGGTGTCAATCAGCCGAGCTTGCCGCTGGCCACCACCCAGACGGTGGGCCTGCAGGCAGCTTGGGAACTGGACCTGGTGGGTGCTAACCGCGCCGTCAGCCACGCCGCCGACGCGCAGGTTTTGGGTGTTCAAGCGTTGTGGCACGATGCCCGCGTGTCGGTGGCCGCTGAAGTGGCCAACACCTACTACAGCCTGTCTACCTGCACCCAGTTGCTGGACTTGGCGCGCCAGGACGCGGCCTCGCGCCAGGAAACCGCGCGTCTGGCCGAGCTGAGCGCCCAGGCAGGTTTTACCGCACCGTCCACGGCCGCCTTGGCCCGCGCCAGCGCCGCCGACGGCAGCAGCCGGGTGACGCAGCAGACCGCAGCCTGTGACATCGACACCAAAGCACTGGTGGCCCTGACCGGCCTTGCCGAGCAGGACTTGAATAAAAAATGGCTTCAAGCCCCCGTCAATCAAGCGCAAGCAGCATCGTTTTTGATAGCAAGTGTGCCCGCGCAAACGCTGACGCAACGCCCTGACGTTTTTGCCGCTGAGCGCGACGTGGTGGTGGCCAGCGCCCAGGTCGGTGCTGCCAAGGCCCAACGCCTTCCGCACCTGAGTTTGAACGGCAACATCGGCACCATGCGCACCACCAGCCAGGGCAGCACCACCTCGTTGGACACCTGGTCCTTCGGCCCGCTGGCCCTGAGCTTGCCGCTGTTTGACGGCGGCCAACGCGCCGCCAACGTGGTGGCCGCCGAAGCCAACTACACCCAGGCGGTGTCGGTCTACCGGGGCAAGGTGCGCCAAGCTGTGCGCGAGGTCGAGGAAGCGCTGGTGCATTTGCAAAGCGCCCAGGCCCGCCAGGCCGATGCCGAGGTATCAGTGACCGGCTATGCGCAATCGCTGCAAGCCACACAAACCCGCTACAACCAGGGTCTGGCCAGCCTGGTGGAACTGGAAGACGCCCGCCGCAACAGCCTGGCCGCGCAATCGGCCCAGCTGTCCCTGGCACTGGAAGGCAAGCTGGCCTGGGTGGCGCTCTACCGCGCCCTGGGCGGTGGCTTTGATGCTGCTGCCCCCACCAACGCTGTTGCATCGCAGTGATGCCCCCATCCCGCCTACCACCGCATCTTCATGCACCAAGCTGATCCGCAGGAACCTTATGAACACACTGAACCGTTTCGCCGTTAAACCTCTCACCCTGACCGTACTGGCCGCCGCACTGGTGGGCGCATTTGGCCTGGGCCTGTTGGCCACCAAGTCATCCTCCGCGCAAACCCCTGCAGCACCGGCAAGCGCCAGCAAGCCCGCGCTGACCGTGTCGCTGGTCCAGGCCAAAAGCAGCAGTTTGCCCATCAAACTCGCGGCCAACGGCAGCGTGACGGCCTGGCAGGAAGCCAGCGTCGGCACCGAAGCCGGCGGTCTGCGCGTGGCGGAGTTGCACGCCAACGTGGGTGACACTGTGAAGAAAGGCCAGGTGCTGGCCAGCTTTGCCACCGAGAGCGTGCAGGCCGACGTGGCGCTGACCCGCGCTGCGTTGGCCGAGGCACAGGCCAATGCGGCAGAGGCCACTGCCAATGCCGAACGTGCCCGCGCGGTGCAAGGCACCGGTGCCTTGAGCGCTCAGCAAATCAATCAGTACCTCACGCAGGAACAAACCGCCAAGGCGCGCGTGGCGGCAGCCCAAGCGCAACTCGATTCGCAACTGCTGCGCCTGAAGCAAACCCAGGCGTTGGCACCCGACAGCGGTATCATCTCCAGCCGCAGCGCCAGCGTGGGTGCGGTGCTGGGGGCTGGCAGCGAGCTGTTCAAACTGATTCGCCAGGGCCGTCTGGAGTGGCGTGGCGAAGTCACCGCCAGCGAGCTGGAGCGCATCAAAGTGGGTACGGGGGTCACCCTGATTTCTCCTACCGGCACCCAGGTCAAGGGCCGGGTGCGCACCGTGGCTCCCACGGTGGATGCGGCCACGCGCAACGGACTGGTGTACGTGGACCTGCTGGAAACCGTGGATGCCGGCAAAGCCAACACCCACGCGTTCAAACCCGGCATGTTTGCCCGTGGCGAATTTGAACTCGGCGGCTCGACCGCGCTGACCGTGCCGCAAACGGCGGTGCTGGTGCGCGATGGTTTCAGCTATGTGTACCGCGTGGGAGGCGACCAGCGCGTGACCCAACTCAAGGTGCAGACCGGGCGCATCAACGGCGAGCAGATCGAGGTTCAAAGTGGTGTGCTGCCCGGCGACAAGCTGGTGGCCAGCGGCGGCAGCTTCCTGAGCGATGGTGACCTGGTCCGGGTGGTGGATGCGCCGGCTGCCAAGGCCAGCGCGCCCGCCAATGACTCAACAACAAATCATGCTCTAGCCCCCGCCAAACATGCGTTATCCGCTTCAAAATAAAGAGCATTCGTCATGAACCTTTCTGCCTGGTCCATCAAGAACCCGATTCCTGCGTTGATGCTGTTTGTGATGCTGAGCTTTGCCGGCATGCTGGCGTTCAAGGCCATGAAGGTGCAGCAGTTCCCGGATCTGGAACTGCCCACCATCACCGTGGCAGCTTCCCTGCCAGGAGCGGCCCCTGCCCAACTGGAAACCGAGGTGGCGCGCAAGCTGGAAAACGCGATTGCGCCGCTGCAAGGTCTGAAAAACATTTACACCAAGGTGCAGGACGGCGGCGTCACGGTGACCGCAGAGTTCCGTCTGGAAAAACCCACGCAGGAGGCGCTGGACGACGTGCGCAGTGCGGTGCAAGGCGTGCGCGCCGACCTGCCCAGCGATGTGCGCGACCCGGTGATCAACAAGGTCAACCTGTCGGGCGCGCCGATTTTGGCCTTCACCATCCGCTCACCGCAGATGGACGACGAAGCCCTGAGCTGGTTTGTTGACAACACCGTGACGCGGCGCTTGCTGGGGGTCAAAGGCGTGGGCTCGGTGGTGCGGGTGGGCGGTGTCAGCCGCGAGGTGGAGGTGGCCCTGGACCCGCTCAAGTTGCAGGCGCTGGGTGCCACCGCGGCTGACGTGTCACGCCAGTTGCGCCAGGTGCAAACCGAGAGCGCCGGTGGCCGTGCCGACTGAGGGGGCAGCGAGCAACCGATGCGCACGCTGGCCACGGTCAAGACGGTGCAAGAGCTCTCACAAATTGAGTTTTCCCTGAGCAACGGACAACGCGTCCGGTTGGACCAGGTGGCCAGCGTGCGCGACACCGTGGCCGAGCCACGGGCGCTGGCCCTGCTCAATGGTGTGCCGGTGGTCGGCTTTGAGATCACCCGCAGCAAAGGTGCGGGTGAGGTTGAAGTGGGCGCGGCGGTCAAGTTGGCTTTGCAGGAACTCAAAACCGAGCACCCTGACGTGGAACTCACCCAGGCCTTTGACTTTGTGACCCCTGTGGCCGAAGAATTTGAAGCCTCCATGACCATGCTTTTCGAAGGTGCCGTGCTGGCCGTGGTCGTGGTCTGGCTGTTTTTGCGCAATTGGCGCGCCACCTTTGTCTCGGCCATCGCCCTGCCCTTGTCGGTGATTCCCGCCTTCATGGGCATGGCTTACCTGGGTTTTTCCATCAACACGGTCACGCTGCTGGCGTTGTCACTGGTGATTGGTGTGCTGGTGGACGATGCCATCGTGGAAGTTGAGAACATTGAACGCCATCTGGTGATGGGCAAGACGCCATTTCAGGCGGCCATGGAAGCCGCCGAAGAAATCGGCCTGGCGGTGGTGGCGACCACCTTCACGCTGATCTCGGTGTTCCTGCCCACCGCCTTCATGGCGGGTATTCCGGGAAAGTTCTTCAAGCAGTTCGGCTGGACGGCTGCCCTGGCGGTGTTTGCCTCGCTGGTGGTGGCGCGTCTGCTTACCCCGATGATGGCGGCGTACCTGATGCAACCCAGCAAACGCCCGCACAAAGACCCGTTCTGGATGCCTGCGTACATGAAAGCCAGCCGCTGGTGTTTGAGCCACCGCTGGATCACGATCGGTTTGGCAGGTGCGTTCTTCGTCGGGTCCATTGCCCTGGTGCCGCTGTTGCCCAAAGGCTTCATCCCGCCCGACGACAACTCGCAAACCCAGGTGTACATGGAGCTGGCACCGGGCTCGACCCTCAGCCAGACCCGTGATGCGGCAGAGGCCGCGCGCCAGTTGTTGGGCAAGGTGGAACATGTCAAAAGTGTCTACACCACCATTGGTGGCGGCGCGGCAGGCTCGGACCCTTTCGCGCCCGCCGGCACCACCGAAGTGCGCAAAGCCACCCTGACCGTGCTGCTGACCGAGCGGGGCCAACGCCCACGCAAGCAGGGCATTGAGAACGCGATTCGCGCCGCCATGGCCGAATTGCCGGGCGTGCGCAGCAAGGTGGGCCTGGGCGGCTCGGGCGAAAAGTACCAACTGGTGCTGACCGGTGAAGACCCACAGGCCTTGACCACGGCGGCGGCGGCAGTGGAGAAAGACCTGCGCACCATTCCCGGCCTGGGCAGCATCACCTCCAGCGCCAGCCTGATCCGTTCGGAAATTGCCGTGCGGCCCGACTTTGCCCGTGCCGCCGACCTGGGTGTCACCAGCAGCGCCATCGGCGAAACCCTGCGCATCGCCACCGTGGGCGACTACGACACCGCGCTGCCCAAGCTCAACCTGAGCCAGCGCCAGGTGCCGATCGTGGTCAAGCTCGACCGCCAGGCACGCCAGGATCTGGACCTGTTGGGCCGCCTGAGCGTGCCCGGTGTCAAGGGACCAGTGATGCTCAGCCAGGTTGCCACGCTGGAAGTCACCGGCGGCCCCGCCGTGATCGACCGGCTGAACCGCGCACGCAACATCACGTTCGAAGTGGAACTGTCTGGCGCACCGCTGGGCGACGTGGCGGTGGCCGTGTCCAAGCTGCCCAGTCTGCAAAATCTGCCCGCTGGCGTGAAACAACTCAATCTGGGCGACGCAGAGATGATGGACGAGTTGTTTGCCAGCTTTGGCCTGGCCATGCTGACCGGTGTGCTGTGCATCTACATTGTGCTGGTGCTGTTGTTCAAAGACTTTTTGCACCCGTTCACCATCTTGGCCGCCTTGCCGCTGTCGCTGGGGGGTGCATTTGTGGGGCTGCTGCTGGTGGGCAAGAGCTTTTCAATGCCCTCGTTGATTGGCCTGATCATGCTGATGGGCATTGCCACCAAAAACTCGATTCTGCTGGTGGAATACGCCATCGTGGCCCGCCGCGACCATGGCCTGAGCCGCTTCGACGCGCTGCTGGATGCCTGCCACAAACGCGCCCGGCCCATTGTGATGACCACCCTGGCCATGGGTGCGGGTATGGTGCCGCTGGCCGCGAGCTGGGGTGCGGCCGACAACAGCTTTCGCAGCCCGATGGCGGTGGCGGTGATCGGCGGACTGATCACCTCCACCCTGCTGAGCCTGCTGGTGATTCCGTCGGTGTTCAGCGTGATGGACGACTTTGAAAAACTCATGGGCCGCGTCAAGCGCTGGGTGCGACGAGAGAACCGAACGCACGCTCCATCAATTCAATAGGAAATGCAGCTCTAATCCTCGTGAAATATAGATAGATCGCTATTATTTTTGAATCAACACATCCAAAAAAGCCCAGGCAAAACCTGGGCTTTTGCATTACGCAGGGTTTTACTGCGCTGCTGGCCCAAAGGACTTCACACCCTGTCTACTGCGACCGGGTGACATACGGCAAGCCTATTTTGGGATGACCAATTTTTGACCCACAACGATGAAGTTGGGGTTCGCCAGATTGTTGCGAATCTGAATTTCAGAGTAGCGCATCCTGTCGCCAAGTTGGTTTTGTGCAATCGTACTCAAGGTATCCCCACGCACTACGACATAAACCTTCTCATTGCCCTTGGCTGCACGTGCAGCTGCAACCTTATTGCTCATGAAGTAGGTTTTGAGCATTTCGGTATAGGCATCTGAAGCGGTTACCTTGCGTATGGCTGAGTTCAACGCATCCAGCAAGTCTTTATCACCGGCGCGTACGCCTATCTTGTATTCAATACTGCTACCCGCAATTTTCGGCGCAACAAATTGCATGTCAGTGCCTTCGAGTTCAGCAACTGCGAATGGATAGTCGTAAACCACAGCATCCACACGGTTTGAGTCAATGAAGCCGACGATCCATTTTCCGTTCGCATCCGCTTTATCGGAGAGTTCTTCAATGCGTGACTTGGGAAACGTGCGCTTGGCAAAAGCCATCGCATCCGGATCGCCCTTGAGAACCCCAATGATCTTGCCGTTAGCAGCATCGACGGAAGTGATGGAGGAGTTGTTTTTGGCGATCAAGGCGTAACCAAAATCTTTGACATAGGGAATCGAGTAGGCAACACCCTTCAGGTCATCATCATTGAATGTCAACCCGTCGATAGCGATGTCAACAGCAGCGCCTTGCAGCAATTGTTGTGGGACCTTTTCGTATGCATCAACGTCATGACTGGTATCGAGCTTGATTTGACGGGTGCCAAATTCGCTTTGTGCAAACAAGGCTTTCATAAAGTCCACGTTAAAACCTTTGGCCGCGCCACGGTTGTCGCTGTAATAAAAAGGCTTCGACGGATTTTGAGCACTGACCCGAACAATCCCGGTAGACAGGATATTGGCAAGTGTGCCGCCACTCTGAACAGCAGCGCTCTTGGCTGGTGTATCCGTCTTGGGGTTCGCCCATTCAGAGGAGCCATTTGAGGCAGCCACCGCAGAGGCAGACGCATCTTTGTGCAGCAGATGATCCACTTTGGCTTTATAGCCATCATCCACAAAGTACCCCCCTACCAGCACAAGCAAGAGGATCACAATTCCAGAAATTACTTTACTCATGTCGGACTTTCTTAGTTCAGAGATTTAAGGGTTTTGGTGATTTCAGGTGAGTCAATGCCAGGCAAGGACGGGCTTGGTGTATTGGCCAACAGATCGACGCGATTCATGGTGGTGCCGCCCTTGGCCACAGAGTCAGCCAAGACAGAGGCATCCATTTCAGCGAAAGCGCGGTTAATGGAATTCACTACAGCATCAATGGCTGCATCAGCTTTCAATTGCTCCATCGGGTCGCCACTATCCAGTCCGCCCAGAGCGTTCACCTTGATCAAGGCTTGGCTCATTTTCCAATTGGCTGTCAGGAAAGTGATCTTGTCATCCATCAGCTTGATGTTCTCGATAAGTTCCCGGTACTTGTCGTTTTTGTACGCCAGTGCCTTTTTCATGGTGGCAAGCTGCTCACGGTAACGTGGTGCTGTTTCAGGGTACTTTTTGGCGAAGTCAGCTGTCATGGTTTCAAAATTATTGACTTCTGTGCTGTAAGCCGTGATGCCTTCAAGGTACTTGGAGGCGCGACTTTTGTAGGCTACAGATTGAGCAGTTGCAGTCTCAATTGGGTTTGCTGCCGCAGTTCGTTCAACCTTCTTGATGTGCGAAATCTTTTCGTCATCAATGGCACGGTATTTGGCATTGGCAACTTTGAGTGCAATCACCGGCGCTGCGTTGTAACCAATAAACACCAACGCACCGAACGCAGCCAAACCAACGATACCTTTGATCGCGAGAAAAGCCAGTGGCCCAATCACCGCACAAACGGCAAGCATCACGCCAAATTTGACCACCTTTGTCATCTTTTGTTGTTTCAGTTCATCTTCGGTCATAGCGGCATTCCTAGCATTTTGGTTAACAGGGGGTGGAAGAATTGGTTCGACGGGCATATCGTTACCTTTCGTAATTGAAGCATTGCCAACGCGGCAATTGCAATTAATGAAATCAGAATAGCGGAAATCTCGCAGACTTCAAGCTTAGGCAATCACAAACTTTTGCTGCCATTTGTAGCATCTAGTCGAGCCATGGTCATTCTCACCGAAAAAATGTCAATTGCGATCCGGCTCGCACGCGCAGCTTTCGAATCTGGAATTTGGAATTCGGCTTACAGCCCTCGGATGCCGCACAACAATATCGGTGCATTACGGCCTCAAAAATCCCCCATTTGGGGGATAGACCAGCTTCAAGGGAACGGTCAAAATGCCACAGAAGTGGACATTCGATGCGCTTACCTTTTTAAGAGACGGATATACGCTTAGCCTTTTACTAAGCAAAACAAGAGGGTGAGCGGTGAGCACAGGTCTTACCTGCCCACAGACAAAGGGAAGAAAAATAGTGATACAAAAACTTCTTTGCGTAACCGCATTGCTTTTAAGCACAATTGTTCATGCGGAAATTTCCAAATGTAAGACAGCATCAGGAGTCATAACGTACTCAGAACAACCTTGCACGACAGGCACCTCCGTGGGAACTGTTGCGGTCAGAGCTGCACCAACAGAAAAAGAAACTGTATCGGCCAAGGAAACAACATCAAGACTCGCGCGCGCAGCCAACATTTCCGGCATAGAAACCGAAATTCGAACTTATCAAGCGGATAAGGAACGGGCGATTGCAGCGTTACGAGGGCGAGTGCTTACTATTAAATCGAGCAACCCAAAAGTTACGATTGTGAATTCCACTGTTGAGGCGCACAACGCGAATGCGTACCAGCAAATTGATTCCGTTACGAAAGCATACGATGACAAAATTGCTAACGCAAATGCGAGGTTGGAAAAAATAAAAACCACCCCGCCAAATAAGTTGACCATTTGATTTAGGGATTTGATGATTAAGGTCCACGACTGAGGGGGTTGCAGCGTTATGGGGTGATGAAACAACAAACCCTTGCCATGGCAGCCGATCAGACGTTTGAGAACTACCGTAAGCCCACGCGGCGCGATGAATTCTTGAAGACCATGGAGGCGATCGTGCCGTGGACTGCACTGTGCAAAGTCATTGAACCGCACTACCCCAGGGCAGGCAACGGTCGCCCACCCATTGGTCTTGAGCGCATGCTGCGCATTCATTTCATCCAACACTGGTTCAACCTTGCGGACCTGGCATGTGAAGAAGCGCTCTACGACAGTGCAAGCCTGCGCCGCTTCGTAGGTATTGACTTGGGACGTGAGCCGGTGCCCGACTCCACAACCATCACCAAGTTTCGCAAGCTCCTCAACGACAACAAACTCGGCGAGGCTTTGTTTGCTCAGGTCGGCGGGGAGTTGCAGGCACGAGGCTTCAAGGTCAACACCGGCACCATCGTAGATGCCACCATCATCGGTGCGCCCAGTTCAACCAAGAATGCAGACAAGGCACGTGACCCGGACATGCACCAGACGCGTAAGGGAAACCAGTGGTATTTCGGAATGAAGCTTCACATCGGTGTAGACAGCCAAAGCGGACTGGCCCACAGCGCAGTGGTGACTGCGGCCAACGTGCATGACAAGCATCCCTTGCCCGATCTGCTGCACGGCAGCGAACAGCGCGTCTATGGTGACTCGGCCTATGCCAGCCAGAAGACTCTGATTGCAGGCAAGGCACCCAATGCGAAAGACTTCACCAACCAGCGTACTCGCTACGCGGGGATCATCGACGAAGCTGTGCGTGCCAAAAACAGAAACAAGTCAAAAATCCGTTCACGCGTGGAGCATGTCTTTGGTGTTGTGAAACGACTCTGGGGATTTGGCAAGGTGCGTTACCGCGGTCTGCAAAAGAACGCCACACGGGCGTTCACTGCATTGGCACTGGCCAACATCTTCCTGGCTCGCCAAAGGCTGATGGCACTGGTGCGCCTGTGAGGTGAGGAATCGGGGCAATGGCCCCGAAAAACCAGCCTACAGGGCTGCGAAACGCCCTAGTTTTAACCCGATTTCGCAAAAAATCGTCCCACACCGCAACTACCCACGTATTGCAGTCACTTATTCACCGTTGCCTTAAAAGCAGACTTGCCTACGATGTGTGAGGCCTATGTGACTTGCCGGAGGTTTGAAGTTCGGGCCGATGCAAATGGCGTACGTCCACCTGCAGGACTACAACAGACAACATGACCTTAGTAGGGTTATTCACTTGGCGCTGTTCCATCTATAGATCGCTGGAGCCAAATGCGCTCTCAAGATGCCAATTCCGGTTCTTGAGTCACGTTACACACCAAGGAGTAATCATGTCCCAATGCATTGCCCAATACGTTTTCAAACCAAACCCCGGCGCTGACATGAGTAAAGTCATGGCCCACGTCAGATTGGCGGCGGGAATCTGGAAACGTCATGGTGCAGATGTGTCTTTTTGGACCGTCTCCGCAGGCGAGATTGGTAACCTCGTTTTTGTCTGTCGCTTCGAGAGTTTTGCCGCGTATGGAGAAAGTTACGACGCATTCGCTGCTGACCCGGCGTTTCTTGCGTGGAGCGCCGAGACAACTGCATCAGGGTTGACATCGTGGGTCCGTAGCAACTTGGCTCGTGCCATCGCCTTGGAATAGGACCGACACAATCACTGATTGACCTGAACCGAGAATATCAAATATTCAAAATGTCGGTGACGAGCCAGGCGTAAATTCGCCGGGTGGTGGCGATGGTCATTTTGGAAGGTGCAGCGAGTAGCTTCATCAGTCTGAAAATATCTTCCAACCATCCGCGAAAGATTCCAATGCAGCGCCTGGAATTCCTGGAAATTTCGGGTCGATGAACCATTTCGTAAACAGCTCCGGTTCGCTCGCCAGAATCGGGCAGGGCACAACAAAATACTGAACAGCGACACCTGGCTTATTCAAAATCACAAAAACATAGACCTGCTTGGCCTGCACCTTGGCGTGTGTGATGGGAAAAGCGTTTCTCTTACGAACTGACTTCACTTGCACCGTAAATGATTTCTCTGTTTCAGGGGTGTAGGCCAGCAGATCAATTGACTTGGCATTACCAAAGGTCAATGCATGGCTTGAATGACATCATGCACTCCCCAAAAAAACATGCCAGCCCCAAGCCCCAGAGCCAGAGCAACATAAAACCAAAAGCTCACCGGCGCATCGTCACGCTCAATCGGCGAAGTGAAGCGTGTGCTTATCCAGCCGTTCTGGATCGCGAACACACCAAACGCAAACGGTATGGGGGAACCAAGCATCAAATCAAGCGGCGTGGAGGTATGTCGCTCAATTCCGCGATGCCTTGCCAGAGTCATCAAGATCGCGAAGATGATGTATCCGATCATCAGTTTTCGTTGGGGCTTGGTATACAACATGTCATGCGACTACGAGTTGCCCCATGTTAGATGCATTCAGCTTACTGGCCTTTGATGAGTGTGGATGAGGCCAGGGCGAAGGCGTTGGAAATCTTGCGAGAGTGTCGGGCTGATCGTATGCCCTGTAAGGCAGTTCCGGCAGTGCTGCCCACTCTTCAGGAAGCATTTGCGGCTTGTCCACGGTAGACGCGAGTGAGTTCAAGCGGCAGCACAAGGCAAAATCGACCAATCGACCAATCGACCAATCGACCAATCGACCAATCGACCAATCGACCAGCCTTGCGGCTTCTGAGACGGTAGCGGCTTCATACTCGTCAATCTCCTCGGGCAACTGGGTCGGCAGTCGTGTGCCCTCGCCGCCATGAAAGCGCCAGATGATCTTGACTGGTGTCTCATCAAAGACCTCTGCCGCTGTACCCATCCCGGCAAACGTGAATAGATTGCGGTCCTCTTCACGGAAGAATATGTAGATATTTCCGACCAGCTCAAGCAGTTTTTGAATTGATGGCTGCTGGCGATTGGTGTTGGTCTCGGTCTTGGCATACCAGACTCCACGCTGCGGGGGGCGACTTTTTCGCTCGGACAAGTGCAGCAGATATTCCTGCCGATCGCGCTCTGGTCCAAGATGCGATACTGTGCCTCATGTGCGCGAGACACCTGTTCATCTTCTGTAAAAACGTCCTATGAGCATTGCATTTCTGCCCGACGCGAAAGTACGCTTCACGCATGAGCGATTGTCCATCTTGACGCCACGCGATAGGCGAGGTCTAGCAGGGCGCATCGGTGTGATTCAAACTGACAGCAGACTCATTGGCAAACCTACGGTCTATTTCCCGGCTGCCGGAGACAAGCCCGAGCTGCGCCTGTTTGGGGTGAACCCTCGCCACATTGAACTTATCGACAGTCATCCAGAAAGTGTGATCAATCTCAGCCTGCGCGATGGCGAAAATCACTCTGTCCTTGCTAGTCAAAGTAGTGACTTAGTACCCGCTTCTCCTGACGGTGCTACAAATCTCTCCCAGAGCGACGCAGACAACTTGTTTGACTAAGGTCGCTGCACAAGGGTAAGTTAGTGGCGCCGGTGGGTGAGAAGTTGGGTGTTGGGGATGCCGTGCTGCAGCGGTGGGTCTGATGAAAGAGGGGCGTTAGAGCAATTGTTGTGTCTGATGACCTGTTGCCAAGTTAGCCGTACCAAAAACAGGATCAATTGCACCAACTAGGAAATCAACGTCGCTAGTTGTTGCACCCAAAACTCCAGGCTGCGCCCAAACGTAAGCGCCCGACCAGTACCCAATTGACAGTCAAGGCGTTGATGGGTTAAGGCGCTCATTGACGTCGGCGACATCGAACGCAACGGGATCAAATGAGCCACCGACCCACTGCTTGAGATCTTCATGTTCAGGGTTTTCCGG
>CAIOAQ010000214.1 GCA_903856025.1 uncultured beta proteobacterium | reverse complement strand
GGCATTCAATGCCAGGATATTGGTCTGGAAGGCAATGCCATCAATCACGCTGATGATGTCCGCAATCTTGCGACTGGCATCGTTGATCCCCCTCATCGTGCCCACCACTTGATCCACCACTTTACCGCCCTGCTGTGCCACGCTGCTGGCATTCATGGCCAGTTGATTGGCCTGGCGGGCATTTTCAGCATTTTGTTTGACGGTGCTTGAGAGCTCTTCCATGCTGGCGGCGGTTTGTTCCAGCGCGCTGGCCTGATTTTCAGTGCGAGCCGAGAGGTCGTTGTTGCCTTGAGCGATTTCGGCACTTGACGTCGCCACGCTTTCCGCACTTTGACGCACTTTGGTCAAGACCGTGTGAATCTTTTCAACAAATGAATTGAACCCCGAACCAATCACCGCCAACTCGTCGCTGCCATCAGCAGCAACTCGGTGAGTCAAATCGCCATTGCCCGAGCCCGCATCACGCATGGCATCGCTCAACAGCTTGAGTCGATGCAGCACCTTGGTGACAAGTGCACCAATGACCGCCACGGCCACCACCGCCACTACCAAACTGCTCAGCAAGGACGACCAGACCATCGCGATGATGCCGTGCAGCGCCTCATCACGGTTAAGCGCAACCACCAAGCTCCAATCCGTACCCGCCACAGGTGCGGCATAAATCAGACGTTCTTCTTTGCCCAACTGAAACGGTCGGAGTTCATTACCCTGAGCGATGTCGCTCAAGACCTTTTGATCAAGGCCTGTCGCGATGTCTGAGAGGGGTTTAAGAAGCAGCGCAGCGTTTTCATGCACCACAATCTTTCCGTCCTTGGCCACCAGAAAACCATAGGTAGAGGGCGTGGGCCGGATGCTGGTGACATTGCGCACAATGCTGTCCATGAACACATCCAGCGCCGTCACTGCCTTGACCTGCCCCCCCTCCCTAACGGCATTGGCGAATGTGATCACCAATTTTTTGGAAGCCGCGTCCACATACGGCTCGGTAATCACCGGGCCAGCGGCAGCAGCAGCCTTTTGATACCAAGGCCTTGAAGTCGGGTCATAGCCGGGTGGCAAGTCCTGCTTTTCTGAAAACAATGTTCTCTTGTCAGCAAAACCGATGTACGCCGAATCCACGCCACCGGCGAGCTTGGCTTGTTCAAGAAATTTGACCGGCTCAGGTTGTGCCACTGCACCAGCAAACGACTGCACCACCAACGTGCGGGCCGCCACCCACTCTGCGATACCGGCGGCGTGGGCTTTGGTGAGCGCCTTGATCTGATCATTCAGGGAGTCCAGCGCATGCTGACGCGCGGTAAGTATGTTGGTAGCTGCCAGTGCCAGCAAGCCCAACAAAACTAAGATCCCGGTGGCGGACACGATTTTGCCGCGCAGTGATTTCAAATAGTTGAACATCTTGGACTCCAACAAAACATGTTAGCTTCAACTATAGGCCATAAATCTTCCGGAAAATGTCCTGTCGAGTAGAGCCAAGGGGAAACCCTGAGTACCCCGTTTCGATTCTCGCTGCCCATCGACAAAGCAGATAGTCGTCATTCAGTCCGTCTGAACGGCATGTGTCAGTGACCCGCTTTGGCTTGCGTCTGGGGGGTATGAATCACCCGTTGCGGGTATGGAATTTCAATCTGATTCACACGCAGCAGCCGCAAAATTTCCAGATTAATAAGGGATCTCAGGTTGTCGCTGCCATTTTCCGGGTCGCCCATCCAATACCCCAGCCTGAACTCCAGACCGTCGGCGCCAAAAGCCATCAAGGCCACGGTGGGCGCATCATCCTTCAACACACGGGTCTGAACGGCTGCAGCCTGCAAAAGCAGCCGTGTCACCACATCCACATCGCTGTCATAGCCAACAGTTACATTGGTGGACTGCCACACCCTTGGGTCGGCCAATGACAGGTTTTCCACCCGATTGGTGATCAACATTTCGTTGGGCACAATCGACTCGCGGCCACTCAGGGATCGAATCACCGTGTAGCGCGCGTTGATCTCAGTGATGACACCGCTGAAGTTATCCACCTGAACACTGTCGCCAATGCGCATGCTGCGCTCGGCCAGAATCACAAAGCCCGACACATAGTTGGCAGCGAGCTTTTGCAGGCCAAAGCCAATGCCCACACCAATCGCACCGCCCAACACCGACAAAGCTGTCAGGTCAATGCCAACGGCTGACAAAGCCATCAACAAGCCCACAAACATCAACAGCGCACGCGCCGCGTTGCTGAAGGCCTTTCGCAGGCTCAGCTCACCGCCCTTGGCATGGCGCAGCAATTTGGACTCAATGGCAGAGGAAATCCACAGCGTGATGATCAGCACCAGCCCGGCTGTCAGTGTGCCCTCAATGATTTTCCGCACAGACAGTTGAGAGCTGCCAACCTTCCAGCTGATCTGGTCAAGTTCCTCCATCACAAGTGGCAGCAAACCGCTGACCCACAGCACCATGGCCGCCCATGCCACCCAGGAAATGCTGCGTTCCAGCAATCGAACCGCAGGGGTTTCGCTGAAGGCCGCTTGCAGCACCTTCACACCCATGCGAATCACCAACAACGCCAGCAGCACCGGTATGGCCAGCTTGAACAAGGCAAGTGGAACGCTGTGCATGAGCAATTTGCGCGCGGCGTAAGCCAGGCACAACAGCAACGCCGGGAACAGCACACCATCCACAATGCGTCGGCCAAACATGATGCTGTTGAGTTCGCGCTCGACAAACGCCTTCGACACCTGTTTGGCCAATTGCCAGGCCAACAACACACACAGTGCCAACGCAGCCAACTCGATCAACACACTGGTTTTGCTCAGCGCTTGTATCCAGCTCTCCAGATCAGGGAACGCCGGATCAGACATCAGCCAACACCCGAATGTGGGCTTCTACGCTGCGCCCCAGCGCGCTCATCACATAGCCGCCTTCCAGGCAACTCACAATGCGTCCGTTGGCATGTCGGCGTGCCACATCCATGATGCGGCTGGTGATCCAGGCATAGTCTTGTTCAACCAAGCCAAGTTGGCCCATGTCGTCTTCGCGGTGGGCATCAAAACCGGCGCTGATGAAGATCATTTCAGGCTTGAATTCTTCCAGACGCGGTATCCAGGCGGCCTCGATCATTTCGCGGATGTCCATGCCCTTGGTGTAGGCCGGGACAGGCAGGTTCACCAGGTTTTTGGCACCGGAGTGCACCCAGTCCATGGGATAAAACGGGTGCTGGTAAAAGCTCACCATCAAGACGCGTTCGTCGTCTTTGACAATGTCCTCGGTGCCGTTGCCGTGGTGCACATCAAAGTCGACGATCGCCACTCGCTTGAGGTTATGTCGCTCCAGGGCGTACTTGGCAGCAATGGCCACGTTGTTGAAAAAACAGAACCCCATCGACTCGTTGTGGGTCGCGTGGTGACCCGGTGGGCGGATGGAGCAAAACGCGTTGGGCATTTCGCCGGCAATCACGGCATCGGTGGCGTCAATGGCGGCCCCCGCCGCATGCAGCGCAGCCTCCCATGTGTGGATGTTGATGCAGGTGTCGGGGTCTATCTGTAAGGTGTCAGCGCCACCAGCCGCAATTTGCTCTTTCAGCTCGGCGTTCAGGCCGCGAATGGCCGCCACGTACATGCGGTCATGCGCCAGTTCGATGTCCGAAATGGCAGCAGCGCTGGCCGTACGGTGTTCCAGCGCAATATCCAAACCAGATATTTTCAATCGGTCGTCAATGGCATCCAGCCGCTCAGGGCACTCCGGGTGACCCGGCATCATTTCATGTTTACGGCAGCTTGGGTGAGTAAAAAATCCGGTCATCGTCATTTGCAATCGTCTCCACCTGAATTATTTTGGTAAGGTTAGCTCATGAACACACAAGAAAAGCTTACAACGCTCGTTAATCAGCTTAACACGGTGATTGTGGGCAAGTATGCCCAAACCCAAGACTGCGTGGCTTGCCTGCTTGCCGGTGGCCACCTGCTGATTGAAGATGTTCCAGGTGTCGGCAAGACCACCCTGGCACACGCATTGGCACGCACTTTTGGTCTGCAGTTCTCACGCGTGCAATTCACGGCCGATCTGATGCCCAGCGACCTCTCTGGCGTGTCGGTGTACGAGCGGGGGCAAGAAAAATTCATCTTTCACCCGGGCCCCTTGTTTGCCCAGGTGCTGCTGGCCGATGAAATCAACCGTGCCAGCCCCAAAACGCAAAGCGCGCTGCTGGAAGCCATGGAAGAAAAGCAGGTCAGCGTTGAGGGTGAAACCCGCCCCCTGCCCTCGCCGTTTTTTGTCATCGCCACGCAAAATCCGCACGATCAATTGGGCACTTATGCCCTGCCGGAATCTCAGTTGGACCGTTTTTTGATGCGGATCTCATTGGGTTACCCTGACCGCGCCGCAGAGCGCCAGTTGCTTCAGGGCAACGACCGGCGCGAGCTGGTGGAGCGTTTACCCAGCCTGTTGAATGCCACCGAGCTTGCCGAACTGCAACGCGAGGTGCTGGCCGTGCATGCGTCTGAGGCGCTGCTGGACTATGTGCAAGACCTGGTGGCCGCCACCCGCTCGGGGCGCTGGTTTGTGCAGGGTTTGAGTCCACGCGCTGGCATGGCGGTGTTGCGGGCGGCCAAGGCACGCGCATTGCTCAGCGGACGTGATTTTGTGGCACCCGATGATGTGCGCGCCATCCTGCCACAGACGATTGCGCACCGGTTGGTGCCCACAGGGGATGCGGGGCGGGGATCTGTGGCGCAGGTCGCGGCGATGGTGGATTCGGTGGTTTTACCTTGAATTTTCGATCCCGGTTTGATGGCTGGTTACAAAGTCGGCTGCCACTGACCGATCACCTCACGCTGACCCAGCGCAATGTGTACATCCTGCCGACGCGCCCGGGGATGATGCTGGTCGTCACTTTGCTGGTGTTGCTGGTGGCCTCCATCAATTACCAGCTCAATCTGGGCTACCTGCTGACGTTTTTACTGGCAGGTTGTGCGCTGGTGGCGATGCATGTGGCGCATCGCAACTTGCGTGGCATCACTATGCATTTGATAGTGCCTGACGCTTGTTATGCGGGGGCTACATCCCAATTCGTTGTACAACTTCAGAATGCACGAAAAAGGCCACGCTATGGTCTGTCCATGGCCGTGAACGGCACGGACCGCTGGGTTGAAGCGGACGTACCGGCACAAGCCAGCGCCGGCGTGCAGCTGGTTTTCAACCCACGTCAACGTGGCCTGCAACGCGTGCCCACCCTCACGGCACAAACGTTGTTCCCCTTGGGCACCTTTCGTGTCTGGACGCTGTGGCGGCCCGCCGCCCAGGTGTTGGTCTATCCACGCCCTGAATCCAACCCGCCAGGTCTTCCCCTGCATGGGCAGGACGACGGCCACCGCCAAAGACAGGCCTTGCATCCAACCGGTGAGCCAGACGGCCTGCGTCCATACCGCCGTGGGGACACGCGCAAGGCCATCGTCTGGAAAAAGGCCGCCAAGACCGGCGAATTGGTCAGCCGCGAACACGTGTCGCTGCAATCCAACACCCTCTGGCTAGAACCCCAACTGACCGAACTCAACGGTTTGGAGCCGCAACTCAGCCGCTTATGCGCCTGGGTGTTGGCCGCCGAAAAAATGGGCTTGCGCTACGGTTTGCGTCTGTCTGGGCAAGCCATCGCCCCCGACATTGGTCCTGTGCACCAGCTGCGCTGCCTGCGCGCATTGGCGTTGGTCTGAAAACAGGTCTGTGACGCGTTGCCCCCATGAAATGGCCCTCTTTCACCCATTTGCCGCGCGACACCCGTGACACCCTGTTCGTGCTGGCAGTGATCAGCTGGGTGGTTCTGCCGCTGGTCAATCAGGTGCCCATATGGTGCAGCATGATGGGCGCAGCGGTGGTGGTGTGGCGTGGATTCCTGGCCTGGCGCAATTTACCGCTGCCCCGCACCGCTTGGCGGCTGGGGCTGTTGGCGCTGGCGGTGATAGCCACCCTGTTCTCGTACCGGACGCTGCTGGGTCGCGATGCGGGTGTCACCCTGGTGGTCGTCCTGCTGGCCCTGAAAACGCTGGAGCTGCGTGCCCGCCGTGATGCGTTTGTGGTGTTTTTTCTGAGCTTTTTTTTGATGCTGACGCAGTTTTTCTACTCGCAGTCCTTGTTGACTGCGGCAGCCATGTTGCTGGCACTGTGGGGTTTGTTGACCGCGTTGGTCAACGCCCACATGCCAGTGGGCAAGCCACCCCTGTGGCAAGCTGCCCGCATGGCCGGACAGATGACACTGCTGGGCGCACCGATCATGGTGGTGCTGTTCATGCTGTTCCCCAGGCTCGCGCCACTGTGGGGTCTGCCGGGTGATGCCATGGCCGGTCGCAGCGGCTTGTCCGGCCAAATGACCGTGGGCAACATCGCCACCCTGGCGCTGGACGGCAGCGTGGCCATGCGTGTGCGTTTTGACGGTGCTGCACCGGCCAGTTCAGAGATGTACTTTCGCGGCCCGGTGCTCACGCAATTTGATGGTCGCCGCTGGAGCGCCGCGCTCTGGTTGGACCAAGCACCAACGCCGACTCCCTCGAAGCTTGCCGTGCGAGGCCACCCCATTGACTACGAGGTGACACTTGAACCCAACCAGCAACCCTGGTTGCTGACATTGGAAGCTACGCCGCAGCCCCCCAAAGTGCCCCGCAACACACCGCGCCTGACCTCCGACCTGCAATGGGTTCTGAATCGCCCGGTCACCGAATTGCTGCGCTACCAAGCACAGGGTTTTACCCGCTATCAGGCAGGCGTTGAATGGACCCGCACGCAACTGTTGCCCAGCCTGACCTTGCCCTTTGGCTTGAATCCGCGTACTCAAGCCTGGGCCAACCAGCTCAAACAAAGCCAACCCGACCCCAGAGCACGGGTGCAAGCCGTGCTTGAACACTTACGCACCGGAGGCTACCGATACACCCTGGAGCCGGGCGAATACGGTCGTGACAGCGCCGATGAATTCTGGTTTGACCGCAAGCTGGGCTTTTGCGAACACATCGCTGCGGCATTTGTGATCGTCATGCGTGCCAGCGGCATCCCGGCCCGCGTGGTGACGGGTTACCAAGGCGGCGAACGCAACCCGCTGGACGACTTCTGGACGGTGCGCCAAAGCGATGCCCATGCCTGGGCTGAGGTCTGGCTGGCGGTCGATGGATGGGTTCGGGTCGACCCCACCGCCGCAGTGGCACCCTCGCGCACCGGCAGCTTTAAACGCCTGACAACCCCGGGGGGCTTGGTGGGTAGTGCCTTGCTCGGCAACGTCAGTCCTGAATTGGCTTTGAGCCTGCGCGCTGCCTGGGACGCCGTCAATAACCGCTGGAACCAGTGGGTGCTGAATTACACCCAGAGCAGCCAGCTGGACCTGCTCAGCCGCCTGGGATTCGATTCGCCCAGCTGGGAAGACCTGGTGTATGTGCTGTGTGCGATCGTAGTGGCTGCAAGCCTCATCGGAGCCGCCTGGAGCGTGTGGGAACGCCAGCAGCACGACCCTTGGCTGCGGTTGCTGGCACGCGCCAGACTCAAGTTCACCCAAGCGGCCATGGCGGTGCCGCCCCAAAGCACGCCACGCCAGTTGGTGCAAATGCTGCAGCAGCAAGCGGATGCGCGCGCCCAGCATCCTTCCTGGCAGGCCTGGTTGTTGCGTCTGGAAGCCTTGCGCTACGCAGCGAAAAATCCACCTCCCATCGGGCACCTTGGCAAGCGTGCCAACATTCGTCAGCAAATCGCTACACTGGAACGCGACTTCAAAAGCCTTCCGCCCTTGCGCGCGCCATGAAAAAAGCTCACATCTCCAATATTAAAAATTTCGCAGTTGCTATTTTTTCAATAGCAATAATTGCTTATTCTGCGGTGGCTAGTGCCGCAATACATCATAAGAAAAAGAAACCGGCAGCGCCACACGCAAGCGCTGCGGCATCCGGCCCCAGCTACGCCAAACGGACTGATGCCATGAAAGCGGCCGATGACATCGCTCAGCGCCATGGCTTGAACCGCGCGTTGGTACGAAAAACCGTGGCGCAGGCCCATTTCATCGCGGCCATCACCAAAGCGGCCACCCCCCCGGCAGTCGGCGTGGCCAAGAATTGGCAGGTTTACCAAAGCCGCTTCATTGAACCCAAGCGCATTCAGGCCGGTGTGGCCTTCTGGCGCGCCCACCGTGACGCACTCCAGCGTGCCGAGCGTGAAACCGGTGTTCCTGCGGAAATTATCGTCGGCATCCTCGGCGTGGAAACCATTTATGGCCAGCAAACTG
>CAIOAQ010000213.1 GCA_903856025.1 uncultured beta proteobacterium | reverse complement strand
TGAAACCTCCAATGCATCATTTTTGATAGCTTACTGCGGAGGTTCTACAAGGGCTGCAAGTGTATTTAATGGTTTGAATGCCCTGTTGGCAGAAGGCGCAGTGCCCCACGACTGGGTGTTGGTGCATGATGCCGCGCGGTGCCTGATCACACCCGCACAAATCAATCAATTGCTGGATGCATGCCTGGATGATGAAGTCGGGGGGCTGCTGGCGCTACCTTTGCCGGATACGCTCAAGCAGGCCTGCGCCGACCGGGTGGCCGCGACCTTGCCACGCCTAGACAAGTGGCTGGCGCAGACGCCTCAGATGTTTCGTATCGGCAGTTTGTTGGAGGCGCTGGAGTTGGCGGGTGACGCCGTGACCGACGAATCCAGCGCGATTGAAGCCATGGGCCTAGCGCCCAAGCTGGTTCCCGGCAGCGCACAAAACTTCAAGGTGACTTACCCCGAAGATTTTGAATTGGCTCAGGCGGTGCTGGTCAGTCGCGGCGCGGTGTAGGTCGCTTCACAAGGTATATCCATGAAACTTAGAATTGGTGAAGGTTGGGACATCCACGCGCTGGTCGAAGGGCGCAAACTCATTCTGGGTGGCATTGAGGTGCCCTACCACCTGGGCTTGTTGGGCCATTCGGATGCGGATGTGCTCTTGCACGCCATCACCGATGCCCTGCTGGGGGCCGCTGCGCTTGGCGACATTGGCACCCATTTCCCGGACACCGCCCTGCAGTTCAAGGGCGCAGATTCAAGCTTGCTGCTTGCAGAGGCGGCGCGGCGGGTGCGTGACAAAGGCTTTGAGATTGGCAATGTGGACAGCACCATCATCGCCCAGGCACCCAAGTTGATGCCCTTCATGCCAGCCATTCGCGCCAAACTTTCCCAAACTTTGGGCGTAGCCCTGGATCAGGTCAATGTGAAAGCCAAAACGGCTGAAAAAATGGGGCCGGTGGGGCAGGGGCAGGCCATGGAAGCACGTGCCATCGTTTTACTGATGTGTAGTTGAATCTTCGGGTTAAATTGGCATCTACCCCTCGTATTTGCTAGGGATATTGCTATACAGTTTAAAAATCAATCTGGTTTTTTGATTTTTAGCTTGCGGTAAAGCGACCGCTCGCTGATGCCCAATTGGGCGGCCAGTTCAGCGCGGCTGCCGGTGTGAGCCAACGCCATGTCTCTCAAAGCGGCCTGAGCCACGCCGGCCAGCGCGCCAGGTGTGGGAATGGGTGTTCGATTGGACGGGATTGAACTTTCATGGGTCAAGGAACCACTTGGGGCCTCGGAGCCACTGATGGCCATGCCACGCCGCCCCGATTGCAGTGCCTGCGCGACATGGCTGGCCTCCAGCGTATCGCCATCACACAACAGGGCGGATCGCTCCAGCAGGTTGCGCAGTTCACGCACATTGCCCGGGTAGTTTTGCAGTTGCAACAGGCTGACTGCAGAGTCGCTCAGTTTCAGTTTGCGTTGGGGCGATACACGCTCGAGCAGGGCGCTGGCGAGCAGGGCAATGTCGTCTCGACGTTCACGCAACGCTGGCAGATGAATCGGGAAGGTGCTCAGCCGGTAATACAAGTCTTCCCGGAATTTGCCCTGCGACACCATCTGGTCCAGATCACGGTGGGTCGCGGACACCACGCGGATGTCGGCATGGCGTTGCTCGGTGCTGCCTACGCGCCGGTAGGTGCCGGTTTCCAGTAGGCGCAGCAGTTTGATCTGCATGGTGAGCGGGATGTCGCCCACTTCATCCAGAAACAGCGTGCCACCACTGGCAGCTTCCACCAGCCCCCCTCGCGCGGCATTGGCCCCGGTAAACGCGCCACGTTCGTGGCCAAAGAGTTCTGATTCAAACAAATTTTCGGGCAAACTTGAACAATCCACCGGCACCAACGCCTTGGTCGCGCGGCTGCTGGCTTCATGCACCGCCTTGGCCACCAATTCTTTGCCGGTACCGGATTCACCCAGCAACAGCACCGTCGCATGAGAGGGGGCGACCCGGGCCACCAAGCTGAGCATGTAGACAAAGGACGCGCTGCGACCTATCAGTCCTTGGGTGCGGGCTTGTCCATGCGCCACCTTGAGGGGTTCCATTTTTTCGATGTAAAAAGCTTGCTGGCCGTTGGCATCAAGCAGTGGCGCCAGTTCGATGCTGACAAATTCCTCACCTTTTGCAGTATGGTGCAGATGCAGGACGCGTTCGCGCTGGCCAGATTCGCGCGACAGCGCCAAAGGGCAGGACTCACCGGCCTGGTCGCAGGGTTGGTTGAACCGGTGGGAAACCTCGTAACAGGTGCGCCCCACCACACTCTGCTCTGGGCTGAATTGCCTGCGGTACGCCGCATTGGCCGCCAGGATGCGGTAGCGGGTGTCGAACAGGATGTGGGGTTCAGGCAAGCCCTCTACAAAAGACATCAGTTCAGGCAGTGGTTTCATCTTGAGGTATTTCCAGTGTGGTGGCCATTATGTCAAATATGGCATAGTTATGCCATATTTGACAGTCGTATCAATTAAATGACTGTCAATATTTCACGCCAGGTTTT
>CAIOAQ010000212.1 GCA_903856025.1 uncultured beta proteobacterium | reverse complement strand
GGTGTGGCCGTGATCAAGGTTGGCGCTGCCACCGAAGTCGAAATGAAAGAAAAGAAAGCACGTGTGGAAGATGCATTGCACGCGACCCGCGCTGCCGTGGAAGAAGGCATTGTGGCTGGTGGTGGCGTGGCTCTGCTGCGCGCCAAGCAAGCTGCTGGCGAAATCAAGGGTGACAACGCTGACCAAGATGCCGGCATCAAGCTGGTGTTGAAGGCCATCGAAGCGCCTCTGCGCGAGATCGTTTACAACGCTGGTGGCGAAGCCTCTGTGGTGGTGAACGCTGTGTTGGCCGGTTCGGGCAACTACGGCTTCAACGCTGCCAACGACACCTACGGTGACATGATCGAAATGGGCATTCTGGACCCTACCAAAGTGACCCGTACAGCTCTGCAAAACGCAGCCTCTGTGGCTTCTTTGATGTTGACCACCGAATGCATGGTGTCTGAGTCTCCCAAGTCTGAGTCTGCTGGTGGCATGGGCGGCGACATGGGTGGTATGGGCGGTATGGGTGGCATGGGCGGTATGGGCATGTAAAACATTGCGAAATCACGCGACACCGTCGTTGCGTCGCCTTGCCGTGCAATTTGCACTGTCCACGGCGACACGCCTAGGTCTCGCGCGATTGCGCAACGTTTGATGCGCTGCTGACACGCATTAAAAGAAACCCCGCAGGGCTTGCGCTCTGCGGGGTTTCTTTATGGGCACTTGCCTATGGCACGTGGCGCAAGCGCAATAGAGGCTTGACCTATGGGGCGGTGGAAAGGTGTTCCTGGCGCATCTGGTCCGCGTAGGTTTCGCGGTCGCGGATCAGGTGCGTTTGAGCACCGTCTACCAGCACTTCGGCGGCGCGGTTGCGGGTGTTGTAGTTGCTGGACATGCTCATGCAATAGGCCCCGGCTGACAGCACGCCCAACAAGTCACCTGGCTGAGCATTGAGCTGGCGGTCGTGCCCGATCCAGTCACCGCTTTCACAGATGGGGCCGACCACGTCCCAGGTTTGTGACTCGGTCGAACGCGGCTTGACTGGCACGATCTGATGGTAAGCCTGGTACATGGCGGGGCGTGGCAAGTCGTTCATAGCGGCATCCACAATCAAAAAATTCTTTTGCTCGCCCGGTTTGAGGTAAAGCACTTCGGTGAGGCAAACACCAGCATTGCCCACCAGTGAGCGGCCTGGCTCGATCATCAAAGCTCTTTTTCCGTAGCCGCGCGCATCCAGTTTGGCCAAGAGTTGTGCCCACAACTGGTCCGCCTGTGGGGGGGTTTCACCGTTGTAGTTGATGCCCAATCCACCACCCAGATCAATGTGGTGCAGGGGAACTCCGGCTGTTTCAATCGCCTGCACCAGGTCCAGCATCCGGTCCATCGCGTCCAGATAAGGGGATGCCTGTGTGATCTGGGAGCCAATATGGCAGTCAATGCCCCGCACGTTCAAGCCGGGCAGCGCGGCAGCGCGCTGGTAGGTGTGCACCACCCGTTCATGCGCAATGCCAAATTTGTTGCCCTTGAGGCCCGTGGAGATGTAGGGATGGGTTTGCGGGTCCACATTGGGGTTGACGCGGATACTGACCGGTGCGCGCATGCCCATTTCTTGTGCCACTTCACTCAGCACATCGAGCTCGGCCTCGCTCTCAACGTTGAAGCAGCCAATGCCGGCTTGCAGGGCCGCACGCATCTCGGCTCGCTTTTTCCCCACGCCAGAAAAAATAACTTTTCTGGCTTGACCACCCGCGGCTAGGACGCGGGTCAATTCCCCCAGGGACACCACGTCAAAACCACAACCCGCTTGCGCGAACACCTGAATCACGCCCAGCGTGGAGTTGGCCTTCATGGCGTAGCAAATCTGCACTTCACGACCCGCAAAGCCGCGCTGGTAAGCGGACAGTGCGTCCAGCATGGCCGCTTTTGAATAAACAAACAGGGGTGTGCCATGTTGCTGGGCCAAGGCGGACAAGCTGACATCTTCCATGAACAGTTCATCACCCCGGTAAGCGATATGAGGTTGGCCGGCCAAATTCTTTGAATTCATGGGTGTAGTGGTGAAGAAGCGGTCATTGTGGGGGGCTTGGCCGGTGGTGCTGACCCAAGAACAGGCACCAAAGACTCTGGTAAGGTGGCGCGATGCGCAACGCCTGTTTGGGGCAAATACAGCGCCCCCTGCTGGCCGCAGGCCATCAGAGCGACCGCACTGGCACCAAGGGAAAGGGCGCGCACTAAAATTTGAGGAATCAACAGCATGGTGAAATTGTAATGACCGACTCAGAATTCATGGATGTAGCAGAACGTGTGCTCAAAGGCGTTGAAACCAGCTGCGACCGCATCAATGATGACTCCGACGCAGACATCGACAACCAGCGCTCTGGCGGCATGATCACCTTGGTGTTTGCCAACCGCAGCCAGATTGTGGTCAACCTGCAAAAACCTTTGCATGAAATATGGATGGCTGCGAAGTGTGGCGGCTTCCACTATCAATTTGATGGCAAACAATGGATGGATACCAAGGGGCAGGGGGAATTTTTCTCATCACTGTCAAGCTACGCCAGTGCGCAGGCTGGTCAGTCCCTGAGCTTTACGGCCTGAGCGCTGGCGGGTGATCTGCAGATCACCCGCGCCACTCAATTTTTGAAGAGATCAAGTATTTTCTTTTTCTCGTCTGCCGCGGGCATGGGAATGACCTGAGGAGGGGTGCCTTCCGCAGTCGTGTCGTTGCCCAGCGTGGCAACCCCTGCGCCATGGCTGTATTCGGTGTAAAACCACTCGCCACCTGTATTGACCACGCCTTCCGGTACTGCCGGCTCCATCACGGGAACATCTTTCAGCGCTTTGGACATGAAATCAATCCATATGGGCAAGCTTAGTCCGCCGCCAGTTTCCCGGTCCCCAAGTTTTCTGGGTGTGTCGTAACCAATCCATGTGATGGCGGCCAGGGTAGGCTGAAAGCCGGAAAACCAGGCGTCCATGGAATCGTTGGTGGTGCCAGTTTTGCCGTACAGATCAGGTCGTTTAAGTTTTGCCTGCGCAGAGGCCGCGGTACCTGTGCGGGTGACTTCCTGCAGCAAACTGTCCATCACAAACGCATTGCGGGCATCAATGACGCGCAGCGATTCGTCGATCACCGGGGCCTGGATTTGCGACAGTACCTTACCCCTTTGATCCGTGACCTTCTGAATCAGCCAGGGATTAACGCGATAACCCCCATTGGCAAATACCGAGTAAGCGGTGGCCATTTGCATCGGGGTCACCGAACCTGCGCCCAGCGCCATGGTCAGGTAGGCGGGGTGTTTGTCGGCCTCAAAGCCAAAGCGGGTGATCCAATCCTGCGCATTTTGTGCCCCCACCATTTGCAAAATACGGATAGAGATCATGTTCTTTGACTTGGCAAGCCCTCTGCGCATGGTCATGGGGCCTTCAAATTTACCGTCATAGTTCTTGGGTTCCCAAGCTTGACCGCCAGTGACTCCGGCGCTGAAAAACAGTGGCCCGTCGTTGATGATGGTGGCGGGCGTAACCCCATGCTCAAGGGCAGCCGAATAGATGAAGGGTTTGAAACCTGAGCCTGGTTGACGCCATGCCTGGGTCACATGGTTGAACTTGTTTTTGGCAAAATCAAACCCACCCACCAAGGCCTTGATCGAACCGTCGCGTGGATCCAGCGCAACGAACGCGCCTTCGACCTCAGGAAGTTGGGTGATTTCCCAAGTTTGCTTGGATGTTTGTACCACCCGAATCACCGCACCTCGGCGGATTTTGATGTTTGCCGCGGCTTTGTCAGACAAACCCGATTGAGCTGGTTTGAGCCCTTCGCCGACGATTTCGATGACTTCGCCGTTTTGCCGTACGGCCTGAATTTTCTTGGGCGTGGCGTCAAGCACCACGGCCGACATGACATCGCCATTGTCAGGATGCTCTTGCAGGGTTTCGTCAATCACATCTTCAATTTCCTGCGGAGTGCCAGGTAGGCTGATGAACTTTTCAGGTCCGCGGTATACCTGTCGACGCTCGTAGTTCATGATGCCTCGACGCAGCGCTGTGTAGGCGGTGTCTTGGTCCTCGGCCCGCAAGGTGGTGTAAACGTTCAGTCCTCGCGTGTACGTGTCTTCACCGTATTGCGCGAACATCAGCTGACGCACGGTTTCGGCCACATATTCGGCGTGCACCCCGGTGTTATCAGAATTGCTTTTAACCTTCAGCTCTTCGTGTTTCGCCGCATCCGCCTGTTCTGCGGTGATGAATTTATTTTCAAGCATGCGCTCAATGATGTAAAGCTGGCGTGATTTGGCGCGCTTGGGATTGCTGATCGGGTTGTAGGCCGAAGGCGCTTTCGGCAGCCCTGCCAGCATGGCGGCCTCGGCAATTGAGATGTTTTTCAGTGGTTTTCCAAAATACGCCTCTGACGCGGCGGCAAAGCCATAGGCTCGGTTACCCAGGAAAATCTGGTTCATGTAGACCTCAAGAATCTGATCTTTGGTCAGCATGTGCTCCAGTTTGAATGTGAGCAAAATTTCGTAAATTTTGCGGGTATAGGTTTTTTCGGATGACAGATAGACATTTCTTGCTACCTGCATGGTGATGGTGGATGCTCCCTGACTCTTGATGCGGCCCAGATTTGCCAAAGCCGCACGCAGCATGCCTTTGTAGTCCACACCTCCGTGTTCGTAAAACCGCGCATCTTCAATGGCCAATACCGCATTCTTCATGACCTGGGGAATCTCATCGATGGGTGTCAGATGGCGTCGTTCCTCGCCAAACTCCCCAATCAGGACACCTTCAGTCGAAAACACCCGAAGAGGCAACTTGGGGCGATAGTCGGACAAGTCCGAGATGTCAGGCAGGTTTGGGAATGCGACCGCCATGGCCAGGGCCGCCACGATGAGTACCGAAACCAGTCCAGCAGTCATTACCCCCATGGCGATGAGAAACCACCTCAATCCCCAGTGCATGGGACGGCGGCTGGCTGATGAGCGGGACTTGTTGGTGTCGCTTGCGGAAGAGGGTTTTTGTTCAGACATAAGATGCTAGAGTAATGCCGGGCATTATAAAAACGGGCATCCAGCTTGGTTAGGTTAGCATTTGTTGCGGTTGATGGCGGTTTTTAAACGGTTTTATTTCACTTCTTTGCATTTTTTAGGTGCTAAAACCGTTGATATTTGGCAACGGTTGGCGCAGTTCAAACGGGTAAATATCATTGCGAGACAACACTCTTGCTGATACTATTGAAGTGAATTGTCAAGAGTTGGTTCGCCAGTAAAGATTTTTTAAGGGGATCGTATTGTTTTCATTGGGGTCGCTATTTAGTCGCCAACCCGCTCCGTTGCTGGGTCTGGACATCAGTTCTTCCAGTGTCAAGCTGGTGGAGTTGAGTCAGGATAAGGCTGGTAATTTGGTGCTTGAAAATTGTGCAATGCTTCCTTTGGAACGTGGGTGGATCACAGATGGCAATGTGGAAAAATTTGACGAAGTCGTGGATGTGGTGCGGCGCGTGATCAAACGCAGCGGCACCAAGACCAAGAATGTGGCGATGGCATTGCCGCCATCCGCTGTGATCACTAAGAAAATCGTTTTACCGGGCGGCATGTCAGACCAAGAGTTGGAAACGCAGGTAGAGTCCGAAGCCAATCAGTACATTCCTTTTCCCCTGGATGAGGTGAGCTTGGATTTTTGTATCGTGGGGCCCTGTGCCAACGGTTCCGGTGATGTCGACGTGTTAATTGCCGCCTCACGCCGTGAAAAAGTTCAGGACATACAGGGTCTGGCTGAGGCAGTGGGATTGAAACCTGTGATCATTGATGTCGAGTCCTATGCCTCTCGTTTGGCCGCTGGGCGGCTGATTGAACGCATGCCCAACAAAGGCGAGGGCACCATCGTTGCACTGTTTGAAGTGGGTGCCATGACAACCAGCATGCAGGTAATACGCAATGAGGAACTGTTGTACGACCGTGATCAGGCGTTTGGTGGGTCGCAGTTGACACAGATGATCGTGCGTCAATACGGGTTTTCAATGGAAGAGGCGGAAACCAAGAAACGCAGCGGTGATCTCCCCGACGATTACGCTGGCGCGGTTCTCAAGCCTTTCGTTGACAACTTGGTTCAGGAAATTGGCCGCGCCTTGCAATTTTTCTTTACCAGCACGACGCACAACAAGGTGGACATGGTTTTACTCGCGGGCGGGTCTGCGGGGTTGCCGGGAGTGACAGAAGCAGTGACTCAGCAAACAGGATTTGCTTGTACCTTGGTCAATCCGTTCGATGGGATGGAGATTGCTGACGGTATCAAGCTCAATAAATTGACACGTGAAGCGCCATCCTATTTGACCTCTTGCGGGTTGGCGTTGCGGAGGTTCATGTAGTGATATTGATCAACCTGTTGCCGCACCGGGAGGCGGCCCGTAAACAACGCAAAGATGTATTCAACGTCAGTTTGGGGCTTTCGGCCTTGATTGGTGGCGTGTTGGCTGGTTTGGTTTTTTTGTGGTTTCAGACACAAATTTCCAATCAGGAGTATAAAAATCAGATTTTGAAAACCGAGATCACTAAATTTGACAATCAGATCAAAGAGATTGCGGGCTTGGAGGAAGAGATCGCTGCGTTGCGTGCACGTCAACAAGCCGTAGAAGATTTGCAATCAGATCGGAATTTACCTGTGCATTTGTTAGTGGAGTTGGTGCGTCAATTGCCCGACGGGGTTTACGTCACCAGCATGCGTCAGGACGGTAAAAATGTGGCCTTGCAAGGGGTGGCGCAATCTAACGAACGTGTTTCGGAATTGCTGCGCAATTTGAACAGCAGCTCGCCTTGGTTTTCACGTCCCGATTTAATCGAAATTGTGGCCGGCTCGGTGACGCTGTCGCCACGTGATATTCGCCGTGTTGCCAATTTTAAAATCAATGTCAAATTGACGCCCAACGAAAAACAGGTAGCTGCTTCTGCAACCGGTGCGTTGCCGGTCAAGACTGCTGCAGCTGCATCCAGCCCTGCTGCGAAATAGAGGCATCCGGCATGGCAACTTCTATGAATATTGACTTTAAACGACTGGCCGATTACTTCGGCAATCAGTTCAAAAATCTTGACCCGAAAGATCCCTCGGTTTGGCCCGCACTGCCACGCTATGCGGTTTTTGCAGCCGTTGTGTTGGTGCTGTTGGTCGTGATGTGGTTTTTGTGGCTCAGCGATACGCAATCCGAGCTTTCTGTGCAACAGGAAAAAGAGTTGAAACTGCGCGAGGAGTACACAGTCAAACTGGGTAAGGCGGTGAATCTGGAGGCCTTGAAAAAGCAACGCGAGCAAGTGCAGCAGTATGTCACGCAGCTTGAAAAACAGCTGCCAAGCAAAGCCGAAATGGATGCCTTGTTGTCTGATATCAATCAGGCGGGTTTGGGGCGCAGTCTTCAGTTTGACTTGTTCCGACCGGGACAAGTGGCGGTTAGAGACTACTATGCTGAATTGCCTATTTCAGTGCGAGTCACCGGGCGTTACCACGACATAGGAAATTTCGCCGCTGACATTGCCAATCTGTCACGCATCGTGACTTTGAACAACCTGTCCATTCTTCCAGCCAAAGACGGTGCGTTGACCATGGATGCAACTGCCAAAACCTTTCGCTATCTGGATGGCGATGAAATTTCTGCGCAACGTAAGGCTGCCGCCAAAAAGGGGGCAGCCAAATGAGTAACTACCTTCGTGGCTTGGCATGGTTGCCCTTGGTGTGTTTATTGACGGCTTGTGGGGCTGCATCTGAGGACGAGCTGCGTCAATGGATGACCGCACAGCGCAACGTGGCGCATCCCAAGGCGGCACCAATTTCTGAGCCCAAACAGTTTCAACCTGAAAATTATGTAACTGCCGGTGAGGTGGAGCCATTCAGCAATCAAAAATTGACTCAGGCTCTAAAAAGAGATTCGTCGCAAGCTGCGTCTAATGGTGCGTTGATTGCTCCCGAATTGGCACGACGCAAAGAGCCGCTTGAAGAATTCCCGGTTGATTCCATGGCCATGGTGGGGAGCATGCTTAAAGAAGGTAAACCAGTGGCATTGATCACAGTCGGTAAGTTGTTGTACCAGGTTCACAATGGTGACCATCTTGGACTGAACTTTGGTCGAGTCACAAAAATTTCAGAAACTGAAGTGAGTGTGCGCGAAATTGTGCAGGATGCGGCGGGTGAGTGGATAGAGCGTCCTGCCAGTTTGCAGTTGCAAGAGAGGTCAAAATGAAAATGTATAACAGCCAGAGTTTCTTATCGTTGTATCGACGTTTTTTTGCCGCAGCGATTTTGTTGCTGGCCGCGGGATTGGCGCAAGCCCAGGTGGCGATTGAGTCGGTCAATGGCTCGTTGCAAGGTGGAGTCGAAGTCGTCAAGGTCGATTTGAGTCAGGCGTTGACGGACTTACCAGCTGGATTTTCTATACAGTCTCCGGCAAGGATCGCGTTGGATTTTCCGAATGTGGTCAGCGCCATGGGGCGTTCAAACATTGAGGTCAATCAGGGCAATTTGAAATCTGTCAGCGTGGTACAGGCTGGAAACCGCACGCGAGTGGTTCTGAACTTGAAGCAATTCACCACGTACAAGACACAAATTCAGGGCAAATCCCTGTTGGTGATCTTGGATGCACTGGTAGGTGCGGCGGCGGCCCCTGCGGTGCAGGTGTTCGCAGAGAATAAAAACCGTGACACCATGCCCCTGCGCGATCTGGATTTCAGGCGCGGAGAAGAAAGCACGGGGCGCATCGTGGTGTCCCTGCCAAACAATCAGGTGGGGGTCGATATTCGCCAGCAGGGACAAACCCTGGTGGTGGAGTTTCTGAAAACAACCTTGCCAGAGGGGCTGCGTCGTCGTTTGGATGTGGCTGATTTCGGTACGCCCGTCAAAACCGTCAGCGCCTTTCAGGTTGGCGACCGGGTGCGCATGGTCATTGAACCACAAGGTCAGTGGACCCACAGTGCATATCAAACGGACGAGCAATTTGTGGTGGAAGTCAAGCCAATCAAGGTGGACGCTTCCAAGCTGTCACAGGGGCCAGGTTATACAGGGCAGAAACTGTCGCTTAACTTCCAGAGCATTGAGGTTCGCTCACTGCTTCAAGTGATCGCCGACTTCACCAATTTCAATGTCATCACCTCTGATTCTGTCAACGGCACGGTGACCTTGCGGTTGCAGGACGTGCCTTGGGACCAGGCGCTGGACATCATTTTGCAATCCAAGGGTTTGGGGATGCGCAAGACTGGCAACGTGCTTTGGATTGCGCCCAAGGATGAAATCAACACAAAGGAAAAGCTTGATTTGGAGTCCGCCGCTGCGTTGCAGGGATTGGAGCCAACGCGGACTCAGGCGTTTCAATTGAACTACACCAAGACGACGGATGTGGCTGCTCAGCTCACCGCAAACACGGGTGGAGCAGGCGTGGCCTCAGGCGGTGCGCGTTTACTCAGTGCACGTGGCAGTGTGATCTCTGAGGCGCGTACAAATCAACTTTTTGTGACTGACATACCCAGCAAACTGGAGCAGGTTCAAGAGTTGATTGCCAAGTTGGATATCCCAGCCCGACAAGTGATGATTGAAGCGCGTATTGTTGAAGCATCGGATACCTTTGGTAAGTCGTTGGGCGTGAAATTAGGTAGCACGGACTTGCGCGCCCAACAAGGTGGGACCGGTGGTTACGCCCTTGGCGGAGGCAATAGCATCGCGTTTGGTAACAACTATGGCAATGCAGTCGCGTCCAGCGGCGCGGGCGGCACGGTTGATTTGACAAGTAATTTTGTTAACCTGCCGGCCATTGGACAAAACGGGTACAACCCGGCATCGTTTGCGTTGTCTATTTTCAGTTCTGCTGCCAATCGATTCCTGAACCTGGAGTTGTCAGCGTTGGAAGCTGACGGCAAAGGCAAGGTGGTTTCCAGTCCCAGGGTTGTCACAGCCGACCAAATCAAGGCACTGATTGAACAGGGCACAGAACTGCCGTATCAAATAGCTTCGTCAAGCGGCGCTACCGCCATTGCATTCAGAAAAGCCAATTTGAAGCTGGAAGTCACGCCTCAGATCACACCTGAGGGCAACATTATCCTGGCCCTGGATGTCAATAAGGACACTGTTGGGCAGTCCACTGCCGCAGGTTTCGCCATCAACACCAAACACATTCAGACCCAGGTGTTGGTGGAAAATGGTGGTACCGTGGTGATCGGTGGCATTTTTGAAATGACCGAAACCGACAGCGAAACCAAAGTTCCCCTGCTGGGGGACTTGCCAGGCGTTGGCAATCTGTTCAAAAACCGTTCCAGGGTTGCGAATAAGCAGGAAATGCTGGTGTTCATCACACCCAAGGTGATCGCTGATAAAGCGGCCAGGTAAGTTTTAAATATCAAGTGCGAGTGACAAAAACATGAGAATGAATTTCATCAAATACCTTGCGTCTATTTGCCTTGGTTTGGCATTGGCGGGATGTGGTGGAGGTGGGGGGAATGCAGGGACACCATCGGGAGGCCCTGCCGCGACGGCGAGTTCGCCAACTGGCGGGTCAACCACAGTGGCAAGTCCGTCCATCACATTGTTTGTCTACAACTCTTCCGGTGCCAAGGTCAATTACGTATCTGCATTGGATGTATTTACAGCACGCGCGACTGTACTTGATGCGACCGGCACCCCGGTCGTTAACAAGCTGGTAACGTTTTCCAATAATGGGTATTCCGCTTTGGCTTTGGCTTCCCAGACGTTGGTTACCGACGCTACCGGAGTGGCTGCAATGGTTGTCTCACCAAGCGCCAGTTCAAGTGGTGGCGGTGTTTCCTTGAGTGCTTCAGCCAGCGTAACCGGGACGGTTGTTACGGCACAACAGGATGTAAACGTGGCCGCGGGCAGCAGTTCTACTGCTGCACCATCCTTGTCGATTGGTGTTTACAAGGTCAATGGGGGGGCGCAGGTGTATGCAGTCTCGTACAGCGAGGCATTTGACGTGCGTGCTGTGTTGCGTGATGCCAGTGGCGTAGCGGTTCCGAATCAGCTTGTTACGTTCGACATGGGTTCCTATACCAATGCGACTGTTTCGCCGGCCAGTCTGGTTACGGACGCATCAGGTATGGCAAAGGTAACTGTGACGCCTTCGTCGATTTCCGCAGTTGGGGGGGCGACCGTAAAGGCTTCTGCACAAGTTGGTGCTGCCAGCGTGTCGAATCAAACCAGTTTCAATGTGGCTGCTACCAGTGTTGCGCTTGATCCGATTTTGGTTGGCTCGGCGAGCCTAAGTTCTGCAGGCAACACCTCTCTGGATGTCATAGTGAGAATTGGTGGCGTTGTCGCAAGCGGAGTGCCGATCAATGTTACCTATACGGCGTCTTGTGGCCGAATCAATGGCTCCGGCTCCAGTGCAAGCGTTGTGACCAATGGCAGTGGCGATGCCTCGGCCTCGTATGAAGCTGTTAACGGGGATGGCTCGCTGTGCAGCGGTCCGGTAACCGTCACGGCGTCCAGTGCTGGGGCGTCTTCTGTCAGTACGTCGATCACTGTTGCTGCAGCAACAGCCAATGCCGTAACCTATGTGATTCCGAGCTCATCCGTTCAGATTTTTGTAGCTGGTTCGGGTGCGCTGGAGCAGTATGTGGCCCAGTTCAAAGTGCTGTCTGGTGCGACACCGTTGGCCAACCAGTCGGTCACTTTCAGTCTGGTGGTTAATCCGGGGGGGGTTGGCTTGAACGCTACAGGTTCGACAGCCAACGTGCTTGCAACCACCAACAGTTCAGGTATTGCGTCTGTAACCATCTTCTCTGGAACCATACCCGGGCCAGTCAAGGTCAGGGCTTCCTTGACGTCTTCGTTGACTACCGGACCAGAAATTTATGCGGAAACACAGAATCTAACCGTGGCATCAGGGCCGCCGTCACAGCGTTTTATGAGTCTGTCGGTAGAAAAATTCAACATCGAAGGCTGGAACATTGATGGAACCAGTACCACCTTGACTGTTCGGGTTGCTGATCGGCAAGGCAATGCGGTTGAAGATGGCACTGTGGTTAACTTTACTGCTGAGGGGGGACAGGTTGCGCATAGCTGTGCAACCCAACAAGTCAACAAAATCTCATCTTGCTCGGTGACTTTCACTAGTCAGAACCCAAGACCAGCAGGAGGAAGAGTTTCCGTTTTGGCATACCTTGAGGGAACCAAGGATTATGTGGATGTGAATGGGAACAATCGCTACGACGCCGGTGTTGATACGCTGGTTCAGATGGGCGATGCCTATCGCGATGACAACGAAAACGGTACGTACGACTCCGCATTGGGTGAATTTGTGATTCCGAGAGGTGGCGCTGTGACTTGCCCCGGACAAGGGTGGCCTTTCCCGTCGAGAGTCAATACCTGTGACAACTCGCTTGCAACGACTGTTCGTCAACAGGCCGTCCTGTTGTATGCATCATCAAATCCCTTTTTGAAAGTGACCTCACTTTCGGCCACTGGCTTGTCGTTTACCTTGAACAGTTTGGACAATAAGTTGTTGCCGATGCCAGCCGGTACCACCGTTTCCGCCTTGGCGTCTGGGCAGCATACTGAGGGTACAACAACCGTCTATTGCTCGGTTGATAAGCTTTATGGTCCGGTGGTTGCCAATGTGGCACCGACAACCAACTTAAGCGATGACCTTGGCACGCAACATACGGTAACACTTAAGGATTGCGTGCCTGGAAATACTGTGTCTGTGACGGTGACGACGCCATCCGGGCTGGCAACGACGTTCGCGTACCAAATTATGCAAGTGTCTGCCGGTGCAAATGTGAATACGGCAACGATTCCGCCTTCGGTGAATGCAGGCAGCAGTGGTACCTTGCTGGTGGTTGGTGGGTTTGGTCCGTATTCTGCTGTTTCCAGCAACGCTGCCGTGGCCACGGTATCGGTTAGTGGCTCCAACCTAACCGTGACAGGTGTTGCCACTGGTGATGCCACCATTATGGTGGCTGACAGTCTAGGCGATGTTGCCACCTACAGCCTCCATGTAAATTAGGCAGGGCTTATGATCTCTGCTGTTGCATGCTTGCACAGGGTGTTGTACTGAGGGCTGGCTTGATATCCCTCATCGGCCTGCCCGGCTCAGGTAAATCCACGGTCGGGCGGCAACTGGCGCGACGGCTGCAGTTGCCCTTTGTCGACTCTGACCAGGTGATCGAGCAGCGTTTGGGCTGCTCGATTCGTGAGTACTTTGAGCGCGAGGGTGAAAGCCGTTTTCGTGATCTTGAAGAGTCGGTCATTGATGAGTTGACACAAGCTCCAGACGGCGTTCTTTCGACTGGCGGCGGTGTTATTTTGCGACCAGGCAATCGGCAGCGGCTGCACGGTCGTACCCGGGTGGTTTACCTGAAATCTGTGCCGGACAACCTGTTTCGCCGCCTGCGTCACGACAAAAGTCGGCCGTTGCTTCAGGTCGAAGATCCCCTTCAGCGTTTGCGTGACCTGCATGCGCAACGTGACCCGCTGTACCGCGAAACTGCGCATTTCAGCGTCGAGACCGGTCGTCCGTCCGTGGTCAGCTTGGTCAACATGATCCTGATGCAGCTTGAACTCTCGGGTAGTTCGCCAACCGGTGCCCAAGCAGCGACCGGAGCATAAATCTGACGGGTGCGTCCTGCGCGCAATGCCATCGCCAGAAAGGTGGTTTGAACGTGGCATTGCCTCTAAACTTGGGGCATGAAAGCCAAAGACCTCCAAACCGTCGCCATTGACCTGGGTAGCCGCAGTTACCACATTGCCATTCGTGGCTCCTTGTTTGACAACCCGCTGAGTTATACCGAGCTGCCCAGCGCACAAAGCGCACTCATCGTCACCAATGTCACCGTTGGGCCGCTGTATGCCCACGCTTTGCAAAAGGCGCTGGCGGGTAAATACCCACAGGTGTACACCGTGGTGTTGCCAGACGGTGAAGAGTACAAAACCTGGGAAAGCCTGAACCTGATTTTTGATGCCTTGCTGAGCCATGGCTGTGACCGCAAAACGGTGCTGTTCGCCTTGGGCGGCGGCGTAGTGGGGGATATGACAGGATTTGCCGCGGCCAGCTACATGCGCGGCGTTCCTTTTGTGCAGGTGCCCACTACCTTGCTGGCGCAAGTGGACTCCTCGGTGGGCGGCAAGACGGCCATCAACCATCCGTTGGGGAAAAACATGATCGGCGCGTTCTACCAGCCGCTCAAAGTGGTTTGTGATCTGGATACGCTGAAAACCCTGCCGGAGCGTGAACTCAGCGCTGGCCTGGCCGAAGTCATCAAATACGGTCCCATTGCGGATATGGATTTTCTGGCGTGGCTGGAGTTGAACATCGACGCCATCAAGGCGTATGACCCCGCCGCGTTGGCCCACGTGGTCAAACGCAGCTGCGAGATCAAGGCCTGGGTGGTGGGCCAAGACGAGCGGGAGTCCGGTTTGCGTGCCATTCTGAATTTTGGACACACCTTTGGCCACGCCATCGAGGCGGGTTTGGGCTATGGGGAATGGCTTCACGGCGAGGGCGTGGGCTGCGGCATGGTGATGGCGGCGCACTTGTCACATCGTCTGGGGCTGGTGGACGCGCTGTTTGTGGTGCGGCTCACGGCGTTGATTGCCAAGGTTGGTTTGCCGGTTACAGGGCCGCTATTGTCCGATCAGGACAACGCCGGGCGTTATCTTGAGCTGATGCGCCTGGATAAAAAATCGGAGGCTGGCGACATCAAATTTGTGTTGATTGATGGCCCCGGACGCGCCGTGGTGCGCAGCGCACCCGAGGCGATGGTGCGCCAGGTGATTGATCGGTGTTGCAGTAAATTGCTATCAACCACGTAGCTTCATTGACTTATTTATTAAGGGGTAGAGCCGAGTTGGCTATATAAGATGATGCTGGCAAACTACGCCTGTGATCCCGCTCAAACACGGGGGCGGCGCTACCCGCAAACCCCTGCGCCCACACGCACCGACTACCAGCGCGACCGCGACCGTATCGTGCACAGCAGCGCGTTCAGGCGCTTGGTGTACAAAACGCAGGTGTTTTTGAACCACGAGGGCGACCTGTTTCGCACCCGCATGACGCATTCGCTGGAGGTTGCTCAGCTGGGCCGCTCCATCGCCCGTTCCTTGCGCCTGAACGAAGACCTGGTGGAAACCATTGCATTGGCGCATGACCTGGGGCACACACCGTTCGGTCACGCCGGGCAAGACGCGTTGAACGACTGCATGGCGGCCTTTGGCGGTTTTGAGCACAACCTGCAAAGCCTGCGTGTGGTGGACGAGCTGGAAGAGCGTTATCCCGAGTTTGACGGTCTGAACCTAACTTTTGAGACACGCGAAGGCATCCTCAAACATTGTTCCAGAGCCAACGCACAAGCGCTTGAAGCGGCAGAGCCGGGTGGCGTGGCGCTGCGGTTTTTGAGCCATCGGCAACCGGGTCTGGAAGCGCAGCTGTGCAACCTGGCCGACGAAATTGCCTACAACGCGCATGACATTGACGACGGCGTGCGTTCTGGTTTGATCACTTTGGCACAGTTGCAAGCCGTGCCCTTGTTTGACGACTTCCTTAGGCAGACTCTGGCAGATTTTCCAAAGTTGAGCCAAGCTGATCAAGGCCGCCGTCTGCTGTACGAAACCATTCGCCGCATGCTCAGCGCGCAGGTGTATGACGTGATTGCCGCTACCCAGTCCGCACTGGCGGACGCAAATCCAGCCGATGTAGCCGAGGTGCGTCAGTTGCCGCCTTTGGTGCAGTTTGGCCCGGGCATGCGCGCCAAATCACATGCGTTGAAAGCCTTTTTACTACAGCAGTTGTACCGCCATCCGCAGGTGATGCACACCAATGGGCAGGCGCAACAGGTGGTGCGTGAGCTGTTTAATGCGTATTTCAGTGCACCGGCGGAGATGGCGGATCGTTATCAGCGCCGTGCTGCGCTGGGCGCAGGGCTGGAGTCGGCTCCCCGTACCGCACGCGCGGTGGCAGACTACATTGCCGGCATGACCGACCGTTTTGCCGCGCGCGAACATGAACGGCTTACCGGTGCACGTTTGCTGGCCTGACCTGATTCCATCCACCGAAAGCCCTGCATGACCCAGACCCCTATCGTGATCGACGACACCCGTGCATGGCTGGAGCGCGCGGTCATTGGCTTGAACCTGTGCCCGTTTGCCAAAAGTGTCCATGTCAAAGGGCAGGTGCATTACGCCGTCAGCCTGGCGACCACGCCAGATGCGCTTTTTCAGGACTTGGTTAAAGAGTTAAATGACCTTGTAGCCCTCGATTCAAAAGCGCGAGACACTACGTTATTGATAGCGCCTCATTGCCTGCAAGATTTTCTGGACTTCAACGACTTTCTGGCTGAAGCCGACCAGGCGCTGGTGGATCTGGATCTGGACGGTGTGTTGCAAATTGCCTCCTTGCACCCCCGCTACCAGTTTGCGGGCACGGCAGATGACGACATCACCAACTGCACCAACCGCTCGCCGTACCCCACGCTGCACCTGTTGCGTGAGGACAGCATTGACCGGGCTGTCGCCGCTTTTCCCAACCCTGAGTCGATTTTTGAGGTCAACATGCAGACCATGGAACGCCTCGGCACAGTGGGTTGGGACGCCCTGAAGGTGGGCGCAAGTGCGGTGGATGCACCGGGCGTGGCATCATCGGACAATGGCACACACAAAATCTGACCGCTCACACCCACCGCGTTCCGGCGCTGAAGCTGCGCCCGCCAATGGGCTGACCTCCGACATTCGTCCAGGGCAGTCTCTGGAGTTGCTCAAGGAGCTGCATATCCTGACCGTTGAGGGCAAGCTCAACCAGGATTCGCGTCGCAAGCTCAAGCAGGTGTACCACCTGTACCAGTTCATCGAAAAGTTGTTGCTGGAGTTGGCTGACAAGCCCGCAGGGCAGACCGAAGGCGGCACAACTGACATCACGCTGGCCGACCATGGCGCGGGCAAGTCCTACCTTGGTTTTATTTTGTATGACCTGTTTTTCAAGTCACGGTCCAACGGCCACATCTACGGTATCGAAACTCGCGCCGAACTGGTGCAAAAGTCCACCGAGCTGGCCCAACGCCTGGGTTTTGAGCGCATGTCATTTTTGAACCTGACGGTGGCGCAGTCGGCACAGTCCGCGCTTTTGCCTGCGCGCATCGATGTGGTCACTGCGTTGCACGCCTGCGACACCGCTACCGACGACGCCATCGCCTTTGGGTTGCAAAAAAATGCTCGTTTCATGGTGCTGGTGCCCTGTTGCCAGGCCGAGGTGGCTCGGGTGTTGAACCAGCACAAAGCCTTGTCGCTGCAGCGTACGCCGCTGTCAGAATTGTGGCGCCACCCGTTGCATACGCGTGAATTTGGCAGCCAGATCACCAATGTGTTGCGCTGCCTTTATCTGGAAGCCTGCGGCTACCAGGTGACCGTGACCGAGTTGGTGGGGTGGGAGCACAGCATGAAAAACGAGCTGATTCTGGCGCGCTACACAGGGCAAAAGAAGCGTACCGCTGCCCAGCGTTTGCGTGCCTTGCTGGAAGAGTTTGCGCTGACAGAACTGCTTCACACACGGTTTACAGGCCTGTCAGACAATGGGGATGGTGTTTTGCTGCCTGTGGTGGCTGACGTAGCGGTGGACGCCTAGCTGGTCAAGGGAATTTTTCCTGTGATTTGGAGTCAAAGCCCAGGCTTAGGTTATTTTTCAGTACAAGGAGTTTTTATGCGACAACTTTTATCTATGGGTTTATCGGCCATGCTGGTGATGGGCTTGGGTGCCTGTGCCACCAGCAGCCCCGACGTGATTCAGCGCGGCGAGGCGCAGCGCCTGTCGCAGGTGCAGGACGGGGTTTTGTTATCGATCCGTTCGGTGGTGGTGGATGGCAGTCAAAGTGGCGTTGGCGCGGCAGTCGGTGGCGTCACCGGTGCGGTGGCGGGTGCCACCCGCGGCGGCTCCAATGCGGAGAGCAATGCCATTGGCTTACTCGTCGGTGTCGCAGGCGCTGTGGCCGGTAACGCCATTGAGCGCATGGCCACGCGCGAAGAAGCGAACGAGTTGCTGATACAGCTGAAGAACGGTGAGCGCCGCTCCATCGTTCAAGCCAAGGGTGGACAGACCCTGGTGCCGGGCGATTCGGTGATCATCATCACCACAGGCGGTAAAGTGCGCGTGTCCAAGGCGCCCCAATAATCAGGGTCAGATCCTGATTGGTTTTTAGCCATGGCTCGTTTGCCCCGCCTGACGCTGCCTGGCTACCCGCACCATGTGATCCAGCGGGGCAACAATCGACAGCCCATATTCGTCACGGCAGCTGATCGCCAGACCTTGCTCGATTTGTTGGAAGAGCAGGCCAGGAAATTTGAGGTGGCGGTGCATGCCTATGTGCTGATGGGCAACCACTTTCACCTGCTGGTGACACCAAAGACTGCAGATGGCCTTCCAAAAATGATGCAGGCCATGGGGCGCAGTTATGTGCGCTATTTCAATGACACGCAAAAGCGCAGCGGCACCTTGTGGGAGGGGCGCTACAAATCCACCGTGATCCAGCCGGACCGTTTTCTGCTGGCCTGCATGGCGTACATCGACCTCAATCCGGTGCGAGCGGGTTTGGTGGCATTGCCGCAAGACTACCTCTGGTCCAGCCATGTGCATTACCTGGGGCTTCGGCCAGACCGCCTGATCACGCCGCACCCGCTTTATTGGGAACTGGGCAACACCCCATTTGCCCGTGAAGCCGCCTATGCCGAATTGGTGCATGCAGGCATCAGCACGGTGCAACAGACGGCATTGACCGACGCTGTCTTGCTCGGATGGGCATTGGGTGATCCGGATTTTGTGGCAAATTTACAAAAGAGAACCGAACGGCGCGTGACCAAAGTGGCATCCGGGCGACCGCTTTCAGTCCATAGGCCGAGCATTAAATAGGGCTATAACCCTCGTATTTTCTATGATTGTTGCTATATAAAATAATGTGTCCCTAATTAAATGTTGAAACTTGAAACAAAGAAATAATTGGGTTCTGACCCCAATTATTTCGATTGGCACACTTGCTGCAATGCGGTAAAGTTGACTTATCTGACATTTTTAGGAGCGTGCGCATGACGACGGCAGCAGAGATCAAACACCTTCAAGACCATGGTTTGTATTCGGCAACCCAGGAGCACGACGCGTGCGGCGTGGGTTTTGTGGCCCATATCAAAGGGCAAAAATCCCACGACATTGTCAAAAATGCCTTGCAGATCCTGCAAAACCTGGACCACCGGGGCGCGGTGGGTGCCGACAAGCTGATGGGTGACGGCGCAGGCATCTTGATTCAGTTGCCTGATGCGCTGTACCGCGAAGAAATGGCC
>CAIOAQ010000211.1 GCA_903856025.1 uncultured beta proteobacterium | reverse complement strand
GTGCGTCGCAGTCTGCCAAACCGGAGTTGACAAATTGATTGCAAAGTCTTACCGATGGCAATTTACCGCAGTTGCGGCTGCAGTACTGATGGGTTTGTGTGCAAGCAATGCTGTAGCACTCTCTTTGGGGCGAGTGAACGTTCGATCTGCCTTGGGGGAGCCCCTTAAAGCCGAGATCGAAATTCTGGACATCAATGCAGAAGAAGCGGCCACTTTGACAACCAGAGTAGCGCCACCCGAAGCCTTTAAATCGGCAGGGCTCGATTACAACGCTGCTATTTCGGGCCTGCAGGCGACTTTGCAACGGCGTCCCGATGGACGTGCTTTCATCAAGCTCAGCGGTGACAGAGTCGTCTCTGAACCCTTTGTAGACCTGATTTTGGAGGCCAGTTGGAACACCGGTCGGATCATGCGCGACTACACCATGCTGTTCGACCCGCCGAGCCTTCGGGACACCAATACGGCGACCATCACACCGGCGCAAGCGTCTGCGGTCACCACACCAAGTGCGCAAAAGTCTGCATCGTCTTCCAGCCAAGGTTCGCTGGCTCCCACCACCGCGGCACCTGTAACAGCAGTCAAACCGGTGCCCAAAAAGTCGGCTAACGATGCGGATACACAGAAGGTCGCTGTTAAACCAGGCGATACAGCCAGCCGCATCGCAACTGCGCATCAAGTTGCCAACGTATCGCTCGACCAAATGCTGGTGGCAATGCTTCGCAGCAGTCCCGATGCTTTCATTGGCGGTAACGTCAACCGAATCAAAGCGGGTGCCTTGTTGACACTGCCTTCTGAAGCTGAAGCGTCAACCACGCCAGCCCCAGAAGCCAAGCAAATCATCCTGGCCCAAAGCCAGGATTTCAACCATTTCCGCCATAATTTGGCCGCCAGCGCACCTGTTGCCAAGGTCACCCCGTCGACACGCGAAGCAAGTGGCAAGCTACAGGCCAGCGTGCAAGACAAGAAGCCCGCCGCCGCAACGCCCGATAAGTTGACATTGACCAAAGGTGCAGTCACTGCCAAATCCAATGAAGACCAGGTGGCCCAGGCGCGCAACGCAAAAGAAGCCGCAAGCCGTACCGCAGAAGTTGCAAAAAATCTGAAGGACCTGAGTCAAATTGCAGCGGCGTCCAGCGCAAGCGCGCCAGCTTCTGCACCCAAGCCCACCCAACCCATTGTGGCTCCTGTGGTGGCGGCTGTGGTGGCAACACCGGCCAGTGCGTCGCCACCAGCGTCTGCTGCTGTGGTTGCCGCTTCGGCCCCCGCCAAGCCTGCATCCAAGGCGGTCGCAGCCGCACCAGCACCAGTTTCAGAACCCAGCTTCATAGACAACCTGCTTGAAGACCCGATCGTTCCAGCGGGTGCGGTGGGCCTGATCGCCCTGCTGGCTGGCCTTGGGTTCTACAAAGTCAGACAGCGCAAACAGGCGGCCTCACAAGACAGCATCTTTATTGACAGCAAGCTCCACTCCGAGTCCTTCTTTGGAAACAGCGGGGGCAAGAACATCAATACCAGTGACAGCGGTGTCACTGGGTCTTCCATGATTTATTCACCGAGTCAGCTCGATGCCGTCGATGACGTAGATCCTGTAGCTGAAGCCGATGTTTACCTGGCCTATGGCCGCGATCTCCAGGCTGAAGAAATTCTCAAAGACGCAATGCGCACCAAGCCGGAGCGTTTGGCCATCCACCAAAAATTGCTTGAAATTTATGCCAAACGCCGGGATGCCAAGGCTTATGAAGCCATCGCCACACTGGCGTTTAATTTGACCAACGGCATTGGGCAGGACTGGGAGCAAGTTTGCGAAAAAGGCTTGTCCCTGGAACCCGACAATGCGCTCTATTTGCCTGGAGGCCAACCCCATTTCGATACCAGTGCCGTCACGCGCCCAGCAGGCATCGACTCGGTATTACCTGGAATGCGCCCTGATTCAACGGACGCATCTGCACAAGACGGCTCGACCGGTCCCGGCACCACGGATCTCGACCTTGATCTTGATCTCGACTTTTCACTGGATGAGCCCGATCTGCCCGACGGTGTGGCAGATTCCCCCAAAGCCCCGGAGCCTGCTCAAGACGCTGACCCATTGCCGACCATCGAAGTGCCGCAATCCGACGAATATTCGTCGGAGTCGGAGCCAGAGCCACTTGAACTGCTCGCCCTTCAAGCCGCAATCAACCAGTCCACGCCGGTTGTCAGCCCACCCACCACAGATTTCCAACCGACCAATTTGTCGGCGCCAGACAGCAACAACATCGATTTTGATAAGACACAGGTGCTGTCTGTTCCAAAACAGCAGGAGGCACCTGCCAAAAATTCCGGAATGATGGAATTCGATTTGGGTTCCTTGTCACTGGATTTTGAGAACACCAGCCGCGGCCAATTGTCAGATTCTCATGAATCTACCCAGAGTTTGAGCGCTCAATCTGACGAGGACTCGGTCACACAACCGGGCGCTTTCCCTGAAGTCACGGGTGACCCGCTTGAAACCAAATTGGCGCTGGCCGAAGAATTCAAGGCGATTGGTGATGACGATGGTGCGCGTGCCCTGATTGAAGAGGTGATTGCAGAGTCCACCGGCGACATGAAAGTCAAGGCTCAACAAGCACTCAACAAGCTTTGACACCACCGTTGATGGCCGTTGACCGGCACGACCATGTAAGACTGGCGCTGGGCATCAGCTACCAAGGCGGCCACTACCACGGCTGGCAAAGCCAGCTTTCAGGTCAAACGGTGCAGGACCAGCTTGAAAAGGCCCTGAGCCAGTTTGCCAACCACCGGGTCTCCACCTTGTGCGCCGGGCGCACCGATGCGGGCGTGCATGGCCTGATGCAGGTGGTGCACTTTGACACGCCGTTGAACCGCGCGGAGGCGTCCTGGGTGCGCGGCCCCAATGCCTTGCTGCCACGCGACATTGCCGTGCAATGGGCCAAACACGTACCTCGAGAGTTTCATTGCCGCGCCAGCGCCTTGTCACGATGCTACGCCTACAGCCTGCTGGAATCGCCGGTTCGCCCCAGCGTGGAACACGGTCGCGCGGGTTGGGTGTTCCGGCCTCTGGATTTGGCCGCCATGCAACAAGCAGCTGAGGTCTTGATTGGTGAACACGACTTCACCTCGTTTCGGGCCAGCGCCTGCCAGGCCTTGTCACCGGTCAAGCACTTGACGCGCATCGACATCAGCCGCCGCGGTGCCTACTGGCGCTTTGAATTTGAAGCCAGCGCCTTCCTGCACCACATGATCCGCAACATCATGGGTTGCCTGGTGATGATTGGTGATGGCCGCCATCCCCCCGAATGGATGGTCGAAGTGCTTGCGGCGCGTGACCGTGACGCCGCAGCGCCCACGTTTTCCCCGGATGGCCTCTATTTCCTGGGGCCACGCTACGACGCAAAATGGGGGCTGCCAGAACGCACACCGCTGTTTGACCTGTTGCCATGAACCCATCCACACCTCCCGCCCTACCCAGCCTGCTGCGCACGCGCATCAAAATCTGCGGCCTGACCCGTGAATCCGACGTGGACGCGGCGGTCGATGCCGGCGTGGATGCCATCGGGTTTGTGCTGTACGCCAAGAGCCCGCGCCACGTATCCACTGAGCGCGCCTGCGAATTGGCGCGCAGGTTACCGCCATTTGTCACGCCGGTGCTGCTGTTTGTTAATGAAGAGTCTTCAAAAGTCATAGCAGCTTGCGCAAGTGTGACGGGGGCTATCGCCCAATTTCATGGCGACGAATCGCCTGCCGACTGCTGGGCTGCCAGCCAGCAAGGCCAGCGCCCTTACCTGCGTGCCGCCCGAATTCCCCTTGGGGAAGCCGGACGCCGCTTTGATCTCTTAAAATTCGCTCAGGATTACTCACAGGCTCAGGCCATTTTGCTGGACGCTCACATAGATGGGTTCGGTGGTGGCGGGCAAACATTCAATTGGTCACTGCTTCCTCCAAACGTCAACGCTCACCTCGTCTTGAGTGGTGGGCTGAACGCTGCCAACGTGATCGATGGCATCACGCAGGTGCGTCCGCGCTGTAAAACGCTCAGCGTGGACATCAGCTCCGGTGTCGAAGTGCCCGGGCACAAAGGCATCAAGGACTCGGCCCGAATTTACGAATTCGTGGCAGCGGTTCGCCAGGCCGATCAGCTCCTGGCAAACCAAGCAAGGGCGCAACATCCGCGCTCCTGACAACCGTATATTTTTAACAAATATGCATGTAGCCCTCGTCAATAAAGCGCATGCAGCTATCTAATTTGAAGCAATATGTTTAATTACCAACAACCTGACGCACGCGGTCACTTTGGCATCTACGGCGGCAGTTTTGCCTCTGAGACGCTGACCCACGCCATCAACGAACTGAAAGAGGCCTATGCCAAGTACCAGTTTGATCCCGAATTCATTACCGAATTCGAGTCCGAACTGGCCCACTTTGTCGGCCGCCCCTCCCCCATCTACCACGCGGCGCGCATGAGCCGTGAACAAGGCGGCGCACAAATCTTCCTCAAGCGCGAGGATTTGAACCACACCGGCGCCCACAAGATCAACAACACCATCGGCCAGGCCATGCTCGCCAAGCGCATGGGCAAGCCGCGTGTGATTGCAGAAACCGGTGCCGGCCAGCACGGCGTGGCCACTGCCACCATCTGTGCCCGCTACGGGCTGGAATGCGTGGTCTACATGGGCAGTGAAGACGTCAAGCGCCAAAGCCCCAACGTCTACCGCATGAAACTGCTGGGCGCGACCGTGGTGCCCGTCACCAGCGGCAGCCGCACCCTGAAAGATGCCCTGAACGAGGCCATGCGTGACTGGGTGGCCAACGTGGACAACACTTTCTACATCATCGGCACCGTGGCCGGCCCGCACCCCTACCCGATGATGGTGCGCGATTTCCAGAGCGTCATCGGCAACGAGTGCCTGGTGCAAATGCCCGAGATGCTCAAAGCCGCAGGTTGCAAAAACGACCAACCCGACGCGGTGGTCGCTTGCGTGGGCGGCGGCTCCAATGCCATGGGCATTTTTTACCCCTATATCCAGCATGACGCCACGCAACTGATCGGTGTAGAAGCCGCAGGCGAAGGCATGGACAGCGGCAAGCATTCGGCCAGCATCCAGCGCGGCAGCCCCGGCGTGTTGCACGGCAACCGCACCTACGTGCTGCAGGACGACAACGGCCAGGTGACAGAGACCCACAGCATCAGCGCCGGACTGGACTACCCCGGCGTCGGCCCGGAGCACGCCTTTTTGAACGACATTGGCCGCGCCCAATACGTCGGCATCACCGACAAGGAAGCGCTGGAAGCCTTCCACTACCTGTGCCGCACCGAGGGCATCATCCCCGCGCTGGAATCCAGCCACGCCGTGGCCTACGCCATGAAACTGGCCAAAACCATGCGTCCTGATCAATCAATTCTGGTCAACCTGTCCGGCCGGGGTGACAAAGACATCGGCACCGTGGCCGATTTGTCCGGCGCGGACTTCTTCTGCCGCCCCAGCTGCCAGGGCCAATCTGTCAAAGGAGGTTCTATGCCAAATGAGCCTGTAGCCCTCGTCAAACAAGCGCAGACAGCTCGCACTTCAGGAGCACACCAATGAGCCGCATCGCTGCCACTTTTGCCCAGCTCAAGGCCCAGGGTCGCCAGGCGTTGATTCCGTTTGTCACGGCGGGTTTCCCCTTTGCCGATGTCACGCCCGAACTGATGCATGCCATGGTCACCGGTGGGGCGGACGTGATCGAACTCGGCGTGCCGTTTTCCGACCCCAGCGCCGATGGCCCGGTGATCCAGAAGGCGGGCGACAAAGCCTTGTCGTTTGGCATCGGTTTGACCCAGGTGCTGGAGATGGTGCGCGTCTTTCGCACCCAAAACACCACCACGCCAGTGGTGCTGATGGGCTACGCAAACCCGGTGGAACGCTACAACCAGAAACATGGCGCTACTGCATCCGTAGCAGGTTACGCCCAATCGACGGAGGCTACAAGCCCATTTGTACGTGATGCCGCAGACGCCGGGGTTGATGGTGTGCTGATCGTGGACTACCCGCCCGAAGAATGCGAAGACTTTGCCGCAGACCTCAAGGCCCACGGCATGGACCTGATCTTCTTGTTAGCGCCTACTTCCACTGACGAGCGCATGCAGCAAGTGGCACGCATTGCCAGCGGCTACGTGTACTACGTGTCGCTCAAGGGCGTGACCGGCTCCGGTGCCCTGGATACGGCCGCGGTCGAGGCCATGCTGCCACGCATCCGCGCCCATGTGCAGTGCCCGGTCGGCGTCGGTTTCGGCATTCGTGATGCAGCCACCGCCAAGGCGATCAGCCGTGTCGCCGATGCGGTCGTGATTGGCAGCCGCCTGATTCAATTGATCGAAAATCAACCGCGCGACGAGGTGGTGCCCACCGTACAAACCTTCCTGCGCGACATTCGATCCGCGATGGATTCATAATCTGCCCCTATTGAAACCCGCCTCTTGTCAGGCGCGCAAGGAACAGGCCCGTGTTGCAACCAGCAAAATGAACCTGTTCCTCACTGATACGAAAAAGGAATACCCATGAGTTGGCTTGAAAAACTGCTTCCCCCAAAAATCCAGCACACCAACCCGGAAGATCGGCGCAGCGTGCCCGAAGGACTGTGGATCAAATGCCCCAGCTGTGAAACCGTTCTATACAAAACCGACTTGGAACAGAACCAGAACGTCTGCCCCAGCTGCAGCCACCACCACCGCATTGGTGCCCGGGCCCGGTTGGACGCGTTTCTGGACAACGAAGGCCGCTATGAAATCGGTCAGGAAGTGCTGCCCGTAGACGCACTCAAGTTCAAAGACAGCCGCAAATACCCCGAACGCCTGAAAGAAGCCATGGACAACACCGGCGAGACCGACGCGCTGGTGGTCATCGGTGGCACCGTCATGGGCATCGGCTTGGTGGTCGCGTGTTTTGAGTTTGAATTCATGGGTGGCAGCATGGGCAGCGTGGTGGGCGAGCGCTTTGCCCGCGCCGTGCAAACCGCCATCGAGCAAAAAGTGCCCTTTGTCTGCTTCACCGCGACCGGTGGCGCGCGCATGCAGGAAGGTTTGCTGAGTTTGATGCAAATGGCCAAAACCAATGCCTCGCTCACCCACCTGGCCAAAAAAGGCTTGCCGTTCATCAGCGTGCTGACCGACCCCACCATGGGGGGTGTCAGCGCCGGTTTTGCGTTTTTAGGCGACGTGGTGATTGCCGAACCCAAGGCGCTGATCGGCTTTGCCGGGCCACGCGTGATCGAATCCACCGTGCGTGTGACCTTGCCTGAAGGTTTCCAACGGGCCGAGTTCTTGCAAACCAAAGGCGCAGTCGACCTGATTTGTGACCGCCGCGAACTGCGCAAGACCATTGCCAACACCTTGGCCATGCTCACACGCCAGCCCGCAGACGCTGTTCAATAATTCCATTTCTAAATCATCCGTGTCGTTGTTGCTTCGCCTTGTCGTGCTACAGCACTGCCTGCGGCTTCGCGCCTAGACACAAATGATTTGGCAACGGAATAACTTGCAAGCTGAACCTATGCCACTGTTGGTCGCATGCCTGTGCGCGCAGTGGTGTGGCGTGTGCGGCGAATACCGCAGCCGCTTTGACCAGGTCAAGGCCACCATTCAGCAAGATCACCCGCAGGCACGCTTTCTTTGGATCGACGTGGAAGACGAAGCCGACCTGCTTCACCCGCTGGATGCAGAAGACTTTCCTACGTTGCTGATCGCCTCGGGCCACACGCCACGTTTCTTTGGCCCACTCACGCCGCAGGCACAAACGCTGGAGCGCATGGTACGCACCGTCTTGCAAGAACCCAATGGCACCGGGATAGATGACGAGCCGTTGCGGGCCTTGGTGACCCGTTTGCATGAACGACCTGCGGACTGACCCGCTGTCAAATCAACTGCTGATCGGCGCGCTCGCGGCAAGCCTGACCAAAGGCGGTAAATAGCTCAACCGACTGCGGATTTTGTGAGGCCATCCACTCTGGATGCCACTGAACACCCAAGGTAAATTGCCCCACACCGGGGGCGTACACGGCTTCGATCAAACCGTCTGGCGAATGGGCCAAGGCCTGCAGTCCCTTGCCCAATGTCTTGATGCCCTGTCCGTGCAGCGAATTGACCGCAAATTCGGGCAACGATATCAATTGCGAAAGCCAGGTTTCAGGAACCAAACGCACCAGATGCGATGGCGCGTACTGGTCAGGCACGGGGTCGGTGCCATTTTCACGATGGTCATCGTACCCAGGCAAGGCGTAAACCTTCTGGTGCATGTCGCCCCCCCAGGCGATGTTCCATTCCTGCATGCCGCGACAAATGGCAAACAGTGGCAAGCCACGTTCCAGCGCGCGTTCGATCAACGGCATATCGAACAAATCCCGGCCACGGTCCTGCACCTTTTGCGGCGTCAGGTTTTCTTGTCCGTAGAGTGAGGGATCGATGTTGGTTCCTGCACCGGTCAGGTACACCCCATCCACCATGGAGAGGTACTGGTCAATGTCCGCTGTGCCAAAACAAGTGGGGGCCAGCAAGGGCATACAACCAGAAATTTCGACCAGCGGGGCCATGTATTTTTTGGTCATGACCTGGTAGTCATGACCGCCACGCTCCTGCGCACCCATGGACATCAAGACCACCGGTTTGCGAGCATGAGAGTTCATTTTTTTGCTGTTTGACATACGTCACCTTGGCATTTTTTTGGATCAGCGCCGCACAGGTGAACATCAAGCGTGATGTGTGTGCGAACTGCCAAGCCAGTCTAACAGGCGCACCACTTTAGATAGGAGCCACTCTCTCTCAATTGCTCCATGCCACCAGCACACCTGCCTGCAGCGAACCCAGCAAAATACCGGCAATCTGCATCACCAGCAACAGCACCAGTGGTGATAAATCAATACCACCAACCAACGGCAACACTTTGCGAATGGGCTGCAACAGCGGGGCAACCAGGCGTTCAATCACGTCGGCCATAGGCGAGTTGGTCTGCACCCAGGACAGCACCGCGTACACAATCACCGCACCCGTCAAGCCAGAAATAGCCATGCGCGCCAGTCCAAACACGGCCAGAATCGGCACCGCGAACAAGCCCCCCGCTGCACCTGCGAACAACCACAACAGGCCAAACTCAGCCAGTTGCAGCACATAAGCGGCCACCAAGCTGGCGGTGTCCAGCGCGCCGATGGCGGGCAGCACCCGGCGCAGCGGCAACACAATCCAATCCGTCAGCGCAAATACAAACCGCCCCAGCGGGTTACCCGAGCGCGCGGACATCGGAATGCGCTGGTACTGCATGTACAAACGCAGCAAACACGCGCCACACAAAATACCGAAAACAACTTCAAGCAACAGCGAAACAATTTGGTACAGCATGGGAAATAAGGTGAGGCACACCTGAGTGAATTCAAGCGCACATCATAGCGAGCGCCCAGGCATTTAAAATATACCGCTTTGCCCCGCAAATTCGCCAGTTCGGCCCCAGTTTCAGTACCCACGGATCGCCCCACATGTCAGACCAACTCACAGCCGCCCCCACCAGCCCGACCCCGCAAGACGAAAACCAGCTGATCCTGGAACGCCGCGAAAAGCTCAAAGCGCTGCGTCAAGCCCAAGTAGATGGCAAAGGCCCGGCTTTCCCGAACGACTTCAAACCCAGCGACCACGCCGCCAAGCTGTTTGCTGCGTTTGACGCCCAAACACCTGAAGCGCTGGTGGAACAAGGCACACAAGCCAAAGTGGCCGGGCGCATGATGCTCAAACGCGTCATGGGCAAGGCCAGCTTTGCCACGCTGCAAGACAGCACCGGACGCATCCAGGTCTACATCAAGCGGGACGACATCGGCGAAGAGGTTTACAACGCGTTCAAACACTGGGATCTGGGCGACATCGTGGCCGCCGAAGGCACGGTGTTCAAAACCAAGACCGGTGAGCTGTCGATCCACGCCACCCGCATCCGCCTGCTGACCAAAAGTCTGCGCCCGATGCCCGACAAGTTTCACGGCATGAACGACCAAGAGGTCAAATACCGCCAGCGTTATGTGGACCTGATGACCGATGACGACACCAAAAAGCGTTTCATCGCGCGCAGCAAGGCCGTCAGCGGTATCCGCGAATTCATGGTGGCCAACGACTTTCTGGAAGTCGAAACCCCCATGCTGCACCCGATTCCCGGTGGTGCCAACGCCAAGCCGTTCACCACGCACCACAACGCGCTGGACCAGCAGATGTTTTGGCGCATTGCGCCCGAGCTGTACCTCAAGCGCCTGATCGTCGGCGGCTTTGACCGCGTGTTCGAGATCAACCGCAGCTTCCGCAACGAAGGCATCAGCGTGCGGCACAACCCCGAATTCACCATGATGGAGTTCTACGCCGCGTATTGGGACTACCAGGACTTGATGGCCTTCACCGAAGCACTGATCCGAGATGCGGCCCAACGCGCCTGCGGCAGCCTGCACTTGAGTTACGCCGGCAAGCCGGTCGACTTGTCCCAGCCGTTTGAGCGTCTGACCATCCACGAAGCCATTTGCAAATACACCGAAGCGGGCCAGATGTTGGACGACGGCTCGGGCCTGAAGGTCGACAGCGCGGCCTGGCTGCGCTCGGTATTGCCCAAACTGGGCATCACCGAAGCCAAGCACCACATTTCCAGCCGCAGCCTGCCCAGCCTGCAAGTGCTGTACTTTGAAGAAACGGTGGAAGAAAAGCTCTGGCAGCCGACCTTCATCATGGAGCACCCGACTGAAATTTCGCCGCTGGCCCGCGCCAACGACAACCGCCCGGAGGTCACAGAGCGGTTTGAGCTCTACATCACCGGGCGCGAATTCGGCAACGGCTTCTCCGAGCTCAACGACGCGCAGGAACAGGCGGCGCGCTTCCAGTCCCAGGTCGCGGCCAAGGACGATGGTGAC